>NZ_JAUORR010000016.1:0-94490 GCF_030547945.1 Photobacterium sp. 1_MG-2023
TAGCGCAGTTTGGTAGCGCATCTGGTTTGGGACCAGAGGGTCGGGGGTTCGAATCCCTCTTCACCGACCACTTTCAAGAAGCCCGCTCAATGAGCGGGCTTTTTTTGTTTCTGAAATTCGCTAACTCCTTGCCTTGTTTCAGAACGTGTTGCAATTGCCACACTTTTTTCACTTCTAACTGAAATCGTCTGCTCAGTTGATAGAGAGTCACTTTTTACTGCATCGTTGATCCGCCATTCTGTTAACTATTCAGATTGCCCCATAGGGCAACAGAGTTTATCCATAGTTTTTTATCTTAGATTATCGGATATTACTGAATCTAATTTCTGCCTTTTGAGTTCATTGTCAGTTAAATCTATTGTCTTGTTAAAATTATGTTGTTTTGTGTTTGGTTTTTTATTCAGGCTGGTGGGAGAATCATGACGCATAAATATTCGGGTGAATTCGTGAATGTTACCATTTGATTCTTTGAGTTTCCTGAGTCCATAGTGAATGGAAGTTATTTTTATGATGATTTTTACCTATCTGGATAGTGATTATTTATGCTGATTTTGTGCTCTAGCACAGTTTTACAGCACGAAATGTTGATTTTTAGTGAAATGTTTGCCAGATTGATGGCACTTAATGTAGCTGATCTCTTTGGCTGGCTACGGGAATGGAATCAATTGCAGACGGGCAGGGTTGCTGCCGGGTTGTCGAGGTCTGAACATGGCATTATTGGAAGTTAAAAACCTTCGTATTGAATATCCGTCGCGTCACGGTGTCCACGCTGCGGTGAAATCACTGTCGTTCTCTATCGAGCGTGGTGAAATCGTCGGTGTGGTGGGTGAATCTGGTGCGGGGAAATCAACGGTTGGTAATGCTGTGATTGATTTGCTGAGCCCACCGGGAAACATTGCCAGTGGCGATGTTTATCTGGATGGCCAGAAGATTTCTGGCCTGACGCCTGAAGCCATGCGAAAAGTGCGTGGCGCCAAAATCGGGTTCATATTTCAGGACCCAATGACTTCGCTGAACCCCTTGTTTACTGTAGAGCGCCAGCTGACGGAAACCATCGTCACAAATCTGAATGTCAGTCAGGATGAAGCGGTGCGCCGTGCAATCAAGCTGATGGAACAGGTTGGGATCCCGCAACCGGAAGTCCGGATTAAACAGTATCCGCACCAGTTCTCTGGCGGGATGCGTCAGCGGGTGGTGATTGCGATTGCGCTGGCGGGAGAGCCAGATCTGATTATTGCCGATGAACCGACAACAGCGCTGGATGTGTCGATTCAGGACCAGATCCTGAACCTGATTCGCGAACTGTGCGTCAAGAAAAACGTCGGCTGTATGCTGGTGACTCACGACATGGGGGTTGTCTCGAACGTCACGGATCGTGTTGCCGTGATGTATCGGGGCGATCTGGTCGAAATTGGTCCGACAGCACAGGTGCTGGGACATCCAAACCATCCTTATACCAAGAGCCTGATCTCTGCCGTTCCACGTTCCGATATCAAACTGGAGCGTTTCCCGTTGGTGAGCTACATCGAAGCAGCGGGTGAAACCACGCAGCTGGATGTGAAGAATCACTGGCTGGGTCAGAGCGAAGATCAGCGCCAGTACACTGGTGCCTTGCTGCAGGTCGAGAATGTGAACCTGCGTTTTGTGACCAAAGATTCTTTCTTTGAAAGCCGTCGGGAGTATGTTCAGGCATCCAATAATGTCAGCTTTGAAGTGTTTGAAGGGGAAACCTTCGGCCTGGTGGGAGAGTCCGGTTCCGGAAAGTCGACCATTGCCCGTGTGATTGCTGGTCTGTATCCGCCAAACTCCGGCAAAGTTGTGTTTGAAGGGATTGATCTGACCGCACTGAAAAGTGAGAAAGAGCGCCGCCCGATGCGCCGTCAGATGCAGATGGTTTTCCAGAACCCATACTCTTCGATGAACCCGCGGATGAAAATTTTCGACATCATCGCCGAGCCGATTCGTTTCCACAAATTAGCCGACAATGAAGCGCAGGTGCGCCAGATTGTTGCCGATCTGCTGGATCATGTTGGCTTGGGTCGCGCATCCGGTGTGAAATATCCGCACGAATTCTCCGGTGGTCAGCGTCAGCGGATTTCGATTGCTCGTGCGCTGGCAACCCGCCCAAGACTGCTGATCTGTGATGAACCGACCTCTGCACTGGACGTTTCGGTGCAGGCGCAAATCCTGAACCTGCTGAAAGATCTGCAGGATGAACTCAACCTGACCATGTTGTTTATCAGTCACGACCTGCCTGTGATCCGTCAGATGTGTGATCGCATTGGCGTGATGCAGCATGGGACACTGCTGGAAGTCGCCCCGACGGAACAACTGTTTACCAACCCGCAGCACGAGTACAGCAAGCAGCTGATTTCTCTGATGCCTGAGTTCAAGGGAATGAGTCTGGAAGGCCTGAAACTGGCCTGATGTGATCCAATTTGCCTGCCGGATGCCTGAATGGGCAACCGGCTTGGTTCTGTGGAACCGGGGCATTTGTTGCTTACCAAAATCAATTATAAGCAAACATAACCATCTGGGAGTTCTCTCCCTGCATAAAGGAGCTATGCGAATGAAAACCATCAAGAGCAAGTTAGCCGTTGCATTAATGGCTGCTGGTCTGAGCTTCGGTGCTGCTGCCGCGAACCTGAATTTGGCTTATGATGCGGACCCGGTTTCTCTGGACCCACATGAGCAGCTGTCTGGCGGTACGCTGCAACTTTCTCACATGAGTTTTGATCCACTGATCCGTTTCACCCAGTCGATGGAATTTGAACCCCGTCTGGCGACTTCGTGGGAGCGTGTCGATAACAGCACGATGCGTTTTAAACTGCGTGACGGCGTGAAGTTCCACTCCGGGAACGATTTCTCTGCTGATGACGTGATCTGGACTTTCAAGCGTTTGAAAACTTCTGCTGATTTCAAAGGCATTTTCACCCCGATTGTTGATGTGAAGAAAGTCGATGCCCTGACAGTGGATGTGATCACGGACGGGACTTATCCGCTGATTGAGAACGTGATGACTTACCTATTCCCGATGGACAGTAAGTTCTATACCGGTCAGACCGAGAATGGCAAAGACAAAGGGGAGCTGAAGAAAAACGGTTCAACTTATGCATCGACCAACATCTCTGGTACGGGCCCGTTCAAGGTATCGAGCCGTGAGCAAGGCGTAAAAGTTGAATTCGAGCGTTTTGCGGACTACTGGGACAAGGACAGCGAAGGTAACGTCGATAACATCACACTGCGCCCAATCAAAGAAGATGCAACGCGTGTTGCAGCGCTGCTGTCTGGCGACGTTGATATGATTGCGCCTGTTTCTCCGAACGACTATCAGCGTATTAAGAGTAACGACAAGCTGGATCTGGTGACTATGCCGGGTACGCGTGTCATTACTTTCCAACTGAACCAGAAAGTGGCTGAGCCACTGCGTGATGCCCGTGTTCGCCAAGCGATTGTCTATGCGGTGAACAACGAAGGGATCGCTCAGAAAATCATGAAAGGTGCTGCGACCCCGGCAGCTCAGCAAAGCCCCGTCGGCTACGCTGGCTACAATGAATCGCTGACACCTCGCTATGATCTGAAAAAAGCACAGCAACTGATGAAAGACGCTGGCTATGAAAATGGCTTCTCTATCAGCATGATTGCGCCAAATAACCGTTACGTGAACGACGAAAAAGTTGCTCAGGCTGTGGCGGCGATGCTGGCGAAAATCAAGATCAAAGTTGACCTACAAACCATGCCAAAGGCGCAGTACTGGCCTGAGTTCGATAAGTGTGAAGCCGGTATGCTGATGATTGGCTGGCACCCGGATACAGAGGATTCTGCGAACTTCACAGAATTCCTGACCATGACGCGCAACGCGGACACGGGTAAAGGTCAGTACAACTGTGGTCACTATTCGAATGCTGAAGTCGACAAGCTGGTTGAAGCGGCAAACACTGAAACGGACCTGGAAAAACGCAGCACTATGCTGAAGAAAGTGGAAGAGCTGCTGTATAACGACGCAGCCTTTGTACCATTGTACTGGCAGGACCCTTCCTGGGCAGCCAAGAAAAATGTGGATATCAAACCTATCGTGAACGGTATGGACTTCCCATACCTGGGTGATCTGGTGATCAAGTAATACCCTCCTGTATTCAGGCTCCGGTAATTGCCGGAGCCTGATCATGGAAGTCTAAAGAGGCAAGGAATGTTTACTTTTTTAGTCAAGCGCCTGGTGCAGGCACTGGTAGTGATGTTTGTGATCAGTCTGGTGGCGTTTGCTATCCAGGACAATTTAGGCGACCCGCTGCGTGAGCTGGTGGGACAGTCTGTGTCCGAGGCCGAGCGTGATGCGCTGCGGACTGAAATGGGCCTGAACGATCCCTTTATGGTGAAGTATGGCCGCTTTATTTCGAAAGCGGTGCAAGGGGATTTGGGTAATTCCTACTTTTTCAAGCGTCCGGTTGTGGACGTGATTTTAGATAAGCTGGTAGCAACCCTTGAATTGGTGTTTGCGGCGTCGTTGATTATCGTGGTGGTTTCCATACCGCTCGGGGTTTATTCAGCAATTCACCCCAACAGCGCGCTGACCAAAGTGATTATGGGCTTCAGTATTGTCGGCATCTCGGTTCCGGTTTTCCTGACGGCCATCATGCTGATGTATGTGTTTTCGATTGAATTAGGCTGGCTGCCGTCGTTTGGGCGAGGGGAAACGGCCAATGTATTGGGCTGGAATTCAGGGTTCTTTACGCTGGATGGCCTGGCACACCTGATCCTGCCGAGTGTCTCGCTGGCATCAATTATGTTGCCGCTCTTTATTCGTCTGGTGCGCTCAGAAATGCTGGAAGCACTGAGCACAGAATATGTGAAATTTGCCCGTGCCAAAGGCCTGGCGCAGAACAAAGTCTATTACCAGCACGCACTGAAAAATACCATGCTGCCTGTGATCACTGTGGGTGGTGTGCAAATCGGGACCATGGTGGCTTACACCATTCTGACGGAAACTGTGTTTCAGTGGCCGGGCACCGGGTTCCTGTTCCTGGAAGCGATTAACCGAGTGGATACGCCTTTGATTACCGCTTATGTCATCTTTGTTGGCTTGATTTTCGTGGTCACCAACACCCTGGTTGACCTGCTGTACGGCCTGATCAACCCAACTGTAAACCTGACAGGTAAAGGAGCGTAATCATGACGACTAAAACGACGGACGCACCTTCACGCTGGCAGCGTTTCATGCACTCGGATTTTATTTATTTCTTTAAACGAGACAAAGTGGCCATGGCCAGCTTTGCCGTGTTTCTGTGCTTCGTTCTGATGGCGCTGTTTGCCCCTCTGATTTCACCGACGAATCCGTACGATCTGAACAGTATTGATATCATGGACTCGGAGCTGGCGCCGTCCTGGATGGAATTCGGTGATGCTCGCTTCTTGCTGGGTACCGACGATCAGGGCCGTGATATTCTCTCGACCATTATGTATGGCCTGCGAATTTCTCTGGCAATCGGTTTGTTTGCTGTCGCGTTGCAGCTTTTTATCGGCATTATTGTGGGTCTGTGCGCCGGTTATTTTGGCGGCCGGATCGACAGCTTCCTGATGCGGATTGCGGATGTGCAGCTGTCTTTCTCCACCATGATGGTGGCGATTATTGTGTCGGCGATTTTCAAGGCCAGCTTTGGTAGTGATTTTTACAGCCAGTACGCCATCTTGATGCTGGTGGTCATTATCGGGATTGCAGAATGGCCGCAGTATGCCCGGACAGTGCGCGCCTCTGTACTGGCAGAGAAGAAGAAAGAATACGTCGAAGCGTCTCGGGTGATGGGTTTGAAATCACCGCGAATCATGTTCCGTCATATTCTGCCGAACTGTTTGTCACCGATTTTGGTGATCTCAACAGTTCAGGTGGCAAACGCCATTATGTCGGAAGCCGCTCTGTCATTCCTTGGACTGGGAATGCCGGTGGATCAGCCGTCTCTGGGCTCGCTGATTAGTATTGGCTTTAATTATATCTTCTCGGGCTCCTGGTGGATCACTGCGTTTCCGGGCATTGTGCTGGTGACGCTGGTGCTGGTGATTAACCTGCTGGGTGACTGGTTACGGGATGTCTTTAATCCGAAAGTGTATAAAGGTTAACTGACTCTCCGAAAATGGTTTCCTTCCTCTAAGCCCCTGCTCACAGGGGCTTTTTTTATGCCTCCCTTATGCGATCTGCTTCACTGGTTGGTCGCAACAACTGCGTTGTTTCAAAAAAAATTGAGTCGCAGAAAATGCCGTTCAGGGCTGCACTTTTCGCTGTATCAGGCAGCCTGACTGGGTTGCTTTCATGACGTTCCTGATATGTAAGTCAATGTAAAACCAGTCTCACACGGTCTTACACAATGTTACGTGACTTCAAAATGACCCCACTTTCATACTGAATTTTGTCGCAGCAGGTGGTGCAGAAGCAGAGTTCAGGAAATCAAATAAAGCAGGCTGAACTGTCCCTCAATGGACGCTGTACCGGTGGTCTTGTGCAACAGCAATGAACGTGGTTCAAACCTCGCAACCCTGATTGAGGAACATCATGAAAAAAAACGTACTCTCGCTGGCTGTGCTGATGTCATTGAGCAGCGCAGCTTATGCAGACGTGTATGTTCGCCATAATCTGGCGGGCTACTTCCCGGAACGTGACAAAGTTGCCATTGTTATGTCCGATGAAAATCTGACAGGAAAAACCTGGCAGGTGACACAAGGCGGGCAGGTTGTCTTGTCCGGCACTTTTGGTGCAGCGGCGTACGGCACAGGCCCGTTTACCGCGCAACCTCATAACTACGAGCTTGATTTTTCTGACGTAAAAGCGTTAGGCGAATATGAAATATCAATTCCCGGTTCAACACCGACGACGGTCTCTGTCAAAGATAATCCGTATGGGTATCTGGCCAATCAGGTTTTGCGCTTTTTACGCCAGCAGCGTAGCGGAACGGCTGACACGGTCGATCGCCTGATCGGTCATGACGGCGATGCCGTGGCACCGATCTGGCGGCCTGTCGGGCCGGTGAACGACGGTGCCTGGGCGGCGGATCCCAGCGGGAAGACAGTTGACATGCTGGGCGGCTGGAGTGATGCGGGGGACTATATCAAGTTTACGCTGACCACAGCTTACACCACCCATGTTTTACTGCAGGCGTATGAGAATAATCCGAGTATTTTCACCCGTGAACTGAGCCAGTCGAATCTGGTCGACATTCTGGATGAAGCCAAGGTGGGTCTGGATTATCTGATGAAAACCTGGCAGAACAACGAGTTCATTATTCAGGTTTCAACCGGTGAAGATCACAACTACTGGCGTTTGCCGAAAGATGATATCCGGAACGGCCAGCGGGAAGCCTTGGCTGCCCTGTCGCCGAACCATATGGCTGTGACGGCCGGTGCCCTGGCTTACGGGGCAAAAGTGTTTAACAGTGTTGGCGAAACCGCACTGGCTGCCAGCTATGAGACGCAGGCCAAAGCCATTTATGCCCGGGCAAAACAGGCAGATGTGCTGGAATTCCCGGCTTACGAGAACGACCGTAAGAACGAGTTCTACCGCGATATTCTGAAGGAGACGGATCCGGCGACCGGTGAAGTGACGCTGCGTCTGTCGGTGGATGATAACTTTGCGATTGCCGCCACGGCTCTGTATGACCTGACCAAAGAGCAGCAGTATCTGGATGATGCGAAGGCCTACTCTGAAAGCGCGGGCTTTGCCTACTGGTTCAGCTGGTCTGGCAGTAACCTGCTGTCGAATATGATGCTGCGTGACTTTGACAGCCGTGCGGGTCACCGGGCACGTCATGATATCGATGCACATCTGGTGAATGCCAAAATGGATGGCAATATCTGGGGTTCGGCGCAGCCGTTTACCTGGGGCACCCTGGCAAATAATCTCTATGTTTCTGGTGCGGCCAGCCGTGAAGTGACGGAAACAGGCGATTCATATTACGAGAAACTGGCCTACGACAATTTCGACTACCTGTTGGGCCGGAACAACTGGGGGATCAGCTTTGTGCATTCTCCGGAATTGGGGGCACAAGTACCTCAGGGACTGCACCATCAGGTCTATCAGATCAAACCTGAACTGCCACCTGTGGGTGCGGTGTTAGGAGGGCCGGGTCATCCGGATTACATGCAGGATCCGGATATTGAAAAACCGGCTGATCGCTGGGAACACAAGTTCAATACCACGGAAACGGCTTTCTTTGATCACTGGACGAACTATGTCAGTGCCGAGCCGACGATCTTTGGTCAGGCCACGGCATTGTATGCCATCAGTGCGATGTCCAAACTGGAAACTCAGGGACCTGCTCCGGATCAGCCCGGTGTGATGCCATCGCGGAAAGCGCCTCCGGGTGGATTGTCGCCAGAGAAAGTCCCGCAGTTTATCTCGTTGGGGACGGATGATAACTCGACCGAAGCCGGTATGGACTGGCTGACCAATCTGCATGCAACCCGCACGAACCCGGCAGGAACAGGTAATCCGCTGACCTACGATGGCGAGCCGCTGACCTACACCGGCTTCCACACTGGCTTCTACACCGGTGCCTCGGGTGCATCCTGGAAGCGTTCTTACGATCAGGGTAACGAAGCGGGTAACCATACCCAGAACCATAAACCGGACGGACATCTGTTCGACTACAACACCTGGAAACTGGAAAACGACACTGCCAATGACGGTATCGTCTCGGTCGGTATTCCGCGGAACAGCCTGCATGGCTTCCGTGCACCGCATTTGCTGCCCAATGATGCCCTGTATCAGTATCTGGTCGATTCCGGCTTCAGTTACGATACCTCGCTGGAGGAAGGCTGGTCTTACGGTGAAGACGGCACCAACTTCAGCTGGCCGTATACCATGCATGATGAAGCGCCTGCGCTGACCATCATGAACGGCTATGGTTTCGCCAATAAGCCTTATGTCGGCAAGCATCCGAACCTGTGGCAGATGCCGGCATATGTCTTCATCATCCCGCCAGATGATCAGGACGGCCTGCCGTATAACCTGCGTGAAAAGGCCAAAGCGGCACAGGATTACATCAGTCTGGATAACGGTAAGGTCACCGGGTTTGATTACAATCTGGAGCACCTGCTGAAATTCAATGCCGATGAAATCTATGTCACGCTGAAGTACACCCTGGATCAGCGCCTGAAAGGCAACCGTGCCCCGATGCTGATTGGGGGACACGGCAAGAACTTTGCGGATAATTCACCCATGGGGGTCGCCTTCAAGCGCTTTGTGGATTATGCCCTGACGCATCCGGACGTGCGGATTGTCACGCATAAGAAGATCATTGACTGGATGAATGATCCCGTCGCGCTGGATGCTGCCCTGCCATTGAGTATTACCGCTGAAGTGAAAGGTCACGAAGTGACCGGCCAGTGTACCGATCCGGTCTGGAGCAGTGGCACCTCGTACAATCAGGGCGATCGGGTGACGCATCTGGGTGAAACCTGGGAAGCACGCTGGCAGCAGTCTACTGAGCCCGGCACCGGGCATCCGGAGTGGGGGCCATGGCTGAATCTGGGCTCTTGTAGTGGCACCACGGTGATGTATTACGGGGATATCAGTCCGAAAGGCCTGGTTCGGGTTCAGGAAGGCCAGAGCCAGCTCTTTACCTTTACGCCGGATCCGGGCTATGAAGTGCGCTCGGTGAAAATCAATGGGGTTGAAGTGGTACCGACACCAACGGATAGCCTGACGATTCCGAATGTGACGGCTTCGCAAACCCTGCTGGTGTCGTTTGGCAAAACTGGCGGTGTTGATCCGGTTTACCATGACGTGACTGCTTCGGCTGGTACCGGGGGCAGTGTTGCACCATCGGGTGTGCTGTCACTGGAAGCTGGCACCAGCCAGACCTTCACTTTCACGCCAGATGTCGGGTATACGCTGGATCAGGTCCTGGTCAATGGCCAGCCTGTCTCGGTCACGAACCAGAGCTATACCCTGACGGCGATCAGTGCCAATACCACAGTGGCTGCCAGCTTTAAACAAAGCACCGGGGATAGCTGCGCGGGCCTGCCCGTCTGGCAGAGTGGGGTTGCCGCACAGAAAGATGACATCGTGCAGCATCTGGGCCGTAAATATCAGGCGCGTTGGTGGAATACCGAGGAACCCGGAAGTTCCGACCCAAGCTGGGGTGCCTGGAACGATTTGGGCCTCTGCCAGTAATCCTTGAGTAAGACCAAAGCCTAACCATGTGTTGTGGTTAGGCTTTTTATTTTTTAGACCACAGCCTGCTGACGATGTATCAGCGCACTTTTTATTCATTGATTGGTTCACAAAGCCATTGATTTTGGTTATAAGAATGTAAAAAATGTTATGTAAGCCTTGGCTGGGACAGATGTTCGACCATTCATTTCTTCAGAACACGTGAGGATAGGCTGAATCATGCGAAGGAAAAGTATCGTCATTCTGGACGGGGACAGAACACATACGTATCAGTTACAGCAGTATCTGGTCAATGCCGGGTTTGATGTGATCAGCCTGTCCAGCGTTCAGGAGTTAAACCAATGCTTGCCGGTGCTGTTACCGGATTTAATCATCATGGAGCTGAAATCACCGGAGTATGACGGCTTCAGTTTGTGTCGCCAGTTGTATCAACAGCATCGTATCCCTTTGATGCTCATGTCTGAGCCGGTGGATGAGGCTGAGTGGATTGTGGCGCTGGAAGTCGGAGCGGAAACCTTTCTGGTGAAGCCCTTTAACCTCAGAATGCTGCTTGCCAAGGTACGGGTGCTTTTACGCCGGCGTCAGCCCGTTGCAGTGGTCAAAACGTCTCCGCCGGATGCGCCGAGACGCTATCGCTTCGGTTCCTGGGTGCTGGATCATGTGAAGCGTGAAATTGAAGACCGGGATGGCAAACGGACGCCGTTGTCCGGCGCCGATTTCCAATTACTGAAAATCTTTCTGACCCATGCCAATCAGGTGTTATCCAGAGATCAGCTCTATGGCATGACCCGGGGCCGGGATTCAACCCCGGATGACCGCAGTCTGGATGTCCATATCTCCCGCCTGCGTCACCGCCTGGAAGATGATGCAAAGAATCCGAGTCTGATCAAAACCATCCGCGGTGTGGGTTATGTGCTGTCTGCCCATGTTGAACCGCTGGCCCTCTGACCACCATTCAAACTGCCTGTTTGCCCCCTTGATCTGACTGAAATGATTGATTTCAAAGGGGGACAAACCCATTCTCTGCTTTTGTAACAAACGCGCTACATACCACTTACACGTGCTTACCAAGCATTCAGTGACTTCTAAGCATCCTCAGTGAATAATCAATCAATAGATTTTAACAATAATGAAACATTTTTCGGTGCCCATCCGTACTGAGTACTGCGTTGTGGGCGGGGCCGATTTCGAGACTAAGGTGATTTGCTTTAGTTCCACAACGTTATTTAGGGAGAAATGAACGTGAAACATCTGAAAAAATCACTGATTGCAGCGGCTTTGGCCACTTTCACGATGGGACAGTCACATGCCGGAAATGTGGAGGTTTTGCATTACTGGACTTCGGGTGGCGAAGCGGCGGCACTGGCCGTCCTGCAGAAAATGATGAAAGATGAGGGTCACACCTGGACGGACTTCGCTGTTGCCGGCGGTGGCGGTGAAACCGCGATGACCGTCCTGAAATCCCGGGCGATTTCAGGGAATCCGCCATCAGCGTCCATGATCGCCGGGCCGGAAATTTCCCAGTGGGGCGATCTGGGCGTGCTGGCGAAGCTGGATACGGTTTCGGCCAGCGAGCGATGGGACCAGCTGCTGCCGCCTGTGGTCGCAGATATTCATAAATATCAGGGCAGTTATGTGGCCGCGCCCGTGAATGTACACCGTATCAACTGGATGTGGATGAACAAGTCGATTCTTGATGAAGTGAACGGCGGCAAAGTCCCGCAAACCTGGGATGAGTTCTTCGCGTACATGGATAAAGCGAAGCAGTCCGGCTATGTGGCTTTTGCCCATGGCGGTCAGGATTGGCAGGATGCGACTGTGTTTGAGCAGGTGGCTTTAGGGGTGGGTGGCAATGAATGGTATCAGCAGGCTTTTGTTCAGCTCGACCCGAAAGCCTTGGGCTCCGACACCATGACGCAGGCCTTTACCACCTTTAAAAAGCTGAAATCGTATATGGATCAGGGCATGCCGGGTCGAGACTGGAACCTGAGCACTAGCATGGTGATTGATGGCAAGGCCGCGGTTCAGATCATGGGTGACTGGGCAAAAGGGGAGTTCGCCGCTGCAGGCAAGCAACCCGGGAAAGACTATGTCTGCGCAGCTGTTCCCGGCACGCAGGACGCGTTCACCTTCAACGTGGATGCTTTCATGATGTTCAAGCAACAGGGCCAGGATGCTCAGGCAGCACAGCAGGATCTCTCGCGACTGCTGATGTCTAAAGCTTTTCAGGAAGAATTTAACCTCAAAAAAGGCTCCATTCCGGCCCGTCCGGATGTATCGCTGGCCCGCTTTGACAGCTGTGCCAAGCAATCCATGGCAGACTTTCAGGCCAGTGCCAAGTCGGGCACGCTGGTGCCCAGTTTTGCCCACGCGATGGCCATGCAGCCTGAGGTCAGTGGGGCAGTCTACGATGTCGTGACGAACTTCTTTAATGACAATGACATGAATGCCGCCGCGGCAACTCAGCGACTGGTTTCGGCCATTGAGTTGGTGAAGTAACCGCTTCCTGTGTCTGACCGGCACCTTTGGCGTGCCGGTCAGCCTGCTTTTCAGACAAGAGTTTAGTTATGACGACTGAAACCCAAGTTCAGCCTTTGCCTGAGGTTGCACCGCGTGACAGCCTGATCGATAAGTTCCAGGCGGTGCTGCCGAAGCTGGTGCTGTCACCCTCTGTGTTGATCACTTTGATATTCACCTACGGCTTTATTCTCTGGTCGCTGGTGTTGTCGTTTACCAATTCCCGAATGCTGCCCAGTTACGATTGGGTTGGACTCAGTAATTACAGCAAGCTGTTCAGCATGGAACGCTGGACCGTGGCTTATACCAACCTGTTTATTTTCGGCGTGTTGTTCATTCTGATCGCCATCACGGTCGGAACCTTGCTGGCCATATTGCTCGACCAGAAAATCCGGGCAGAAGGGGCGCTGCGAACCATTTATCTTTATCCTTTTGCGTTATCTCTCATTGTGACGGGAACGGCCTGGAAATGGATCCTGAACCCTGAAATCGGCATTGAGAAACTGATGCATGACTTTGGCTTCACCAGCTTTCAGTTCGACTGGCTGGTGGACAAAGATATGGCGATTTACACCATTGTGATTGCGGCCGTCTGGCAGGCCTCGGGCTTTGTGATGGCGATTATGCTGGCCGGTCTGCGTGGGGTTGATGGCTCGATCATCAAGGCTGCCCAGATTGACGGCGCCACCATGCCCACCATTTACCGGCGCATTATCCTGCCGATGATGCGACCCATCTTTTTCAGCTGTTTCATCATCCTGTCTCATCTGGCCATCAAGAGCTTTGATTTGGTGGTGGTACTGACTTCGGGCGGACCGGGTTATGCCAGCGATCTGCCTGCCACCTTTATGTATCAGCACGCTTTTGGCCGGAATCAGATTGGGATCGGTTCGGCGAGTGCCATGATCACGCTGATGGGCTTTATCGCCATTCTCATCCCTTACCTGTATTCAGAACTGAGGAAGAAAAAACATGGTTAATGTTTCCTGGAGCCAGCGCATGAACCGTGCCCTGACCTATCTGGTCCTGGGAACCTTTGCGGTGTACTTCCTGATGCCGCTGGTGGTGATGGTGTTCACCTCACTCAAAGATCTGGCTGAAATCCGCAGCGGAAATCTGGTGATGCCGCCGGAATCTCCAACGACAGAACCCTGGCAGAAAGCCTGGTCATCGGCCTGTACCGGGCTGAGCTGTGATGGCGTGGCCGCTTATGTCTGGAACTCCTTCCAGATCACCCTGCCGGCCGTGGTGCTGGCGTCGGCCATCGGGGCGGTGAATGGCTATGTGCTGTCGAAATGGCGCTTCCGGGGCAGTGAACTCTTTTTCGCCCTGATGCTGCTGGGTTGCTTTATTCCGTTTCAGGCAGTGTTGCTGCCGATGGCGCAGACGCTGGGCTATCTGGGGCTGGCGAACTCAGTGCCCGGGCTGATTCTGGTACACACCATTTATGGAATTCCCTTTACCACCCTGTTTTACCGGAACTATTACGTGGGACTGCCGGACGAGCTGATTTCGGCGGCCAAGCTGGATGGTGCCGGATTCTTTCAGACCTTCTATCACATCGTGCTGCCACTTTCCGGCCCGATTATTGTGGTCACGCTGATCTGGGAATTCACCAACATCTGGAACGATTTCCTGTTTGGCGTGGTGTACTCCGGCCCCGATTCACAGCCCATAACAGTTGCGCTGAATAATCTGGTGAACACCAGCCACGGCGTGAAGGAATACAACGTGGATATGGCTGCCGCGATGATTGCGGCGATTCCGACCATTTTTGTTTACATCATTTCCGGTAAGTACTTCCTGCGTGGACTGGTTGCCGGTGCAGTCAAAGGATAATGACGATGTCGAGCTTACATATCAAAGCTGTAAATAAGCATTACGGCGATTATCACGCGCTGAAGAATATAGACATTCAAATCGACAGCGGGGAGTTTCTGGTGCTGGTTGGGCCTTCCGGCTGTGGAAAGTCAACCCTGATGAATACCATTGCCGGACTGGATCAGATCAGTGAAGGTGCCATTTTGATTGGTGATCAGGAGGTCACACAACTGTCTCCGAAAGACCGGGATATTGCGATGGTTTTCCAGTCCTATGCACTGTATCCGAGCATGACAGTGCGGCGAAACATCGCCTTCGGCCTGGAAATGCGTAAGGTGTCGCCAGAGCAGATTGCGCAGGAGGTCGACCGGGTGGCCCGGCTGCTGCAAATCGATCATCTGCTGGAGCGCAAGCCTGCGGAACTGTCCGGCGGGCAGCGTCAGCGGGTCGCTATGGGACGGGCACTGGCGCGGGAGCCGAAGATTTATCTGTTCGATGAACCGCTCAGTAATCTGGATGCCAAGCTGCGGGTGGAGATGCGCACCGAAATTAAAAAGCTGCACCAACGGCTGAAAACCACCATCGTTTATGTCACCCACGATCAGATTGAAGCCATGACACTGGCTGACCGGATTGCCGTGATGAAAGATGGTGTGTTGCTCCAGCTCGCCAGCCCGGAGCAGATTTACAACAATCCGGTGAATATGTTTGTCGCAGGATTCATGGGCTCACCATCGATGAACTTTGTCCGCAGTCATCTGCGCAGTCTGAACGACGGCTTTGCGGTTGAACTGGTGAATCGGGACGGGGAGCGGCATCTGGTCCCGCTGCCGGACCGCGGAAAAGCGTTGTCCGACTGGGTCAACCGGGAAGTGATTCTCGGCATCCGTCCGGAGCAGATCCGTCAGGCCAGTGATTCGCCGGCCGGGACATATGAGGGACATCTCACGACGGTGCTGGATGTCGTGGAGCCGACCGGTGCCGATACGCTGGTGGTGACGCAGCTCAATGATCAGGAAGTCACGGCGCGGCTGGATCCGGAAAGTCATCCGGTGCCGGGGTGTCCGTTCCGCTTGTCGGTCGATTTAAGCAAAGCGGTGCTGTTTGATCCTCAGTCGGAGGATCGCATTCATTAAGTGTTGAGTAGGGTATCTTCGTCAATTGACACGCCTCCTTCGGGAGGCGTTTTTTTATGCCTGGGCCATAAATAATCGGATTGTAAATTAAATTTAATCCATCGCTAACAATGCCTTACTGTATGTTACGTGACTCTGTTCTGAGAGGGGCGAATACTGGTTGTGTGGATTTTTTATCCATTTCCGGACGCTGCGATTGTGTGGTGGATGTGGCCTCCGGACCTTTCATTCAATCAGACAGAAAAGGATTTGTTATGAACAAATTGTTGACCGGTGCGGTGTTTTCCGCGCTGGCGATGACCGCCAATGTGCAGGCTGCTGATCAGCTGGCACCCTCTACGATGCCTCCCGGTGGTTTACTGCCGAGTGAAGTCCCGATGTTTGTGTCATTTGGTTTTGATGATAACGGGTATTCGGGTTATCCGGAGGTCGGCCGAGGTGCCGGCGGGATGAAATGGGCGATTGATATGCTCAAGAACCGTACCAATCCGGCCGGGACGGGAAATCCGCTGACCTTTGATGGCGCGCCGACCCGGGTCACTTTTTTCCAGACCTGTGTGTACGCATCCAGCTGGCTGGCGGAATCCCCGGTTTGGGTGAAGAAAGCATGGCGTGAGGCTTACATGGATGGTCATGAGATTGGTAACCATACCGTCACCCATGCCGAAGGCGGTCGTCAGCGCAGCGAAGCCGACTGGTTCAAAGAGATTGATGATTGTAACAAGTTCCTGACGCAGCCTTTTGATCCGAATGAAGTGACTCATTCTCCGGATCCGACCAAGGGCATCGGGATTCCTGCGTCGGAGATCACTGGCTTCCGTGCACCTTTCCTGGAATTTAATGACAACACTTTCAAAGCCATGATCAGCGCCGGGATCACTTATGACGTCAGTATTCAGGAAGGCTTCCAGGCAGATCAGTTCGGCGGCGATCACTACTGGCCGTATACGCTGGACTTCGGCAGCCCGGGCAATGATACGCTCGTCTCCTGGGGGAACTCAGAGCCGATCAGCACGTATCCGGGATTCTGGGAAATTCCTGTCTATCCGTTTATCGTGCCGGATGATGCTACGGCGCCACAGTACGGGATTAACTACTCTCTGCGTGATAAAGCAGCAGCGGCGGCAAACTGGTTCAACAAAGAGAACGGCAAAATCACGGGTTTCGACTACAACTTGTTCTACACCTATAAGTTCAACAAGGCTGAGTTGCTGGCAACGATGAAGTACACGCTGGATCAGCGTCTGGCCGGGAACCGTTCGCCCATGATGCTGGGTGCGCACACCGATATGTTCCACGATCTCAAAAGTGCTGATGCGCCCATGCGCCGTGAAGTGCTGGAAGAGTTCCTGGATTATGCACTGAGCAAGCCGGAAGTCCGTATTGTGCGTTACGACCAGCTGATTGACTGGATGAAAAACCCGGTGGCGCTGGATACACAGGGGCCGCAGTATTTCCGTTTGAGTGCTTCTGTCGTGGGTCATCCCGTGGATGGCGGCAGCTGCACCGAACCGGCCTGGAGTGCGACCAATGAATATACTGGCGGCAGCCGGGTATCGCACAACGGAAACGTCTGGGAAGCGTCCTGGTGGACCAAAGGGGAAGAACCCGGCGCGTCAACCTGGGGCCCATGGCAGGATAAAGGCCTGTGTGATACCTCGACGATCCGCTACTTCGGGACCGTCAGTCCAACGGGCACCAGCATGATTGCCGAAGGCCAAAGCCAGGTGTACACCCTGACGCCGGAGGCTGGCTATCAGGTGGCGTACATTGAACTGGACGGTGTCCGTCAGCAACTGGGTGCGCCGGGCAGCTTTACGCTGGGGCCTGTCAGTGCCGACATGAATCTGGTGGTTTCCTTTGGACCAGCGCAGCAGTAACTGAGTCTCGGAAAAGAAAAAAGCGGCTGTTTCAGCCGCTTTTTTTGATGGGGTTGGATTGGCCGTGATTAGAAAATCAGATGCGCAATCAGTGCGATCACCGGCAGGGTCACCAGCGTACGCAGAATGAAAATCATAAACAGTTCCCAGGCTTTCACCGGGATCTTACTGCCCAGCAGCAGGGCACCGATTTCAGACATGTAAATCAGCTGAGTGACAGACAACGCCGCAATCACAAAGCGGGTCAGGTCGCTCTGAATGTCGCCGGCCAGAATCGCTGGCAGGAACATGTCAGCAAAGCCAACCACGATCGTTTTCGATGCTTCTGTTGCTTCCGGGATCTGTAACAGTTCCAGCAGCGGGATGAACGGCATGCCCAGCCAGTTAAAGACGGGGGTGTACTCCGCCACAATCAGGGCCAGCGTACCGATGGCCATGACCACAGGCAGAACACCGAAGACCATATCAATGGCTGCTTTCACGCCGTCATTGACGACTTTCCGCAGGCTGGTCACTTTACCGGCACGCTCAAAGGCTTTTTCCAGACCATAGCTCATCACGGTGTGACCGTTTGGCAGGGCGTCCATATCTTTTTCGAGCGGTGTGCCGCAAACATATTCGTCACGCTTACGGCTCAGTGGCGGCAGACGCGGCACAATGATCGCCGCCGCAATGCCTGCCAGACACACGGTGGCGTAAAACGGCAGGAACATGTGCTCCAGTTTCACCTGTGCCAGAACCACCAGACTGAAGGTGATCGAAACGGCAGAGAAGGTGGTACCAATTACGGCAGCTTCACGCTTGGTGTAAAAGCCTTCTTCATATTGTTTGCTGGTCAGCAGCACGCCCACACTGCCATCCGCCAGCCAGGAAGCCATACAGTCGATCGCAGAACGGCCCGGCAGTCTGAACAGCGGACGCATGATTTTCGTCAGCATCGCGCCAAAGAATTCAAGCAAACCAAAGTTTGTCAGCAGGGGCAGGAAGAAGCCTGCACACAGGAACACAGCAAAGAGAACGGGTAGCAGATCGTTCAGAACCAGACCGCCCGTATTGCCATTATAAATTGCCGCCGGACCGACTTCGAAGAAAGTCAGGTTCGCAAAGATGGCACCCAGGACTTGAACGATGAACCAAGGCAGGCTTGGTTTGAACAGATTGGCAATAAAGGGTTTACGTTCAACGAAACGGGGGTTGGTCAGACGCACCAGCACTGAGCACAGTGCAGTCAGCGTAATGACTGTGGTAACAATCGCGGTCAGGCCGCCTTCAAACAGACTCTGAATGGCTTTTGCCATCAGTGCGATTGGGATGGTGATCTCGCCGTTCACGCTGATTGGCGCCATAAACAGCAGCACACCCAGCAGGGAAGGAAGAATAAACATGAGCCAGGGCGCTTTACGCTTTTTTGCGCCAGTTATCACTTGTTCTGACATGATTGACCTTTAAGTAACTGATACAACGTATTTTTATCCGAACCGAATGAATAGGTCCAGAATAAACATGCAGTTATTATTCATATTATCGCTGAAAGGTTACATTTTTTATCACTGCAATGGAATACTTTGCTGAAAGAATCATCTAATTATTCATTGTAAATTAGAGGTTATGATAAGTAACTCACGTTTAACAAAGATAGATCTTGAATTACATTCTGTGGTGGTATGACCCCCTGAAGCCGGATTTGGGCAGGATGTCACCGTTACGGATTTTGTCATTGTTTAGCCGATTTTCGCTTATATAATGACCCCTGCTTTAATACTTTTTTGACAAACTCATAGCAAGTAATTACAAAAAATGATGAAAATACAATTGCAGGGACTCTCACTCGCGGTGGCGGCGGCATTGTCCGTGAGTTCTATTTCTACTCAGGCTGCTGTGAATGGTGCGGATGCCAGAAGTGTCGCCATGGGTGGCACTGGGGTGGCTTCTGCCAGCTACCTGACAGCCAGCTTTTATAATCCGGCACTGGTTGCCCATTATGATAAAAACGATGATTTTGGTGTGCTGCTTCCTGCGGTAGGTGTCAGCCTTCACGATCCGGACGACCTGAATCAGAAAGTGGATGACTTTCAGGATGTGAATGATCAACTGGAAGCGGCGATTAACAATAGTGGTGGTGCACCGGTTTCTGACGCCTTGGTGAATCAGTGGAAAGCAGCGCTGATGGCGCTGGACGAAGGCAAGCTGAAAGCAGACCTGAGTGTTGGCGCTGCAGTCGCGGTGCCGAACCGTTATCTGAGCATGAACCTGTTTACACAGGCGCAGATTGTCAGTCTGGCGAAAGCGAATATTGACCCGGCTGATCTGGCGGGTGTTGATGGCAGTCATCCACCGGATCTGGATAACCTGCAGTCCGATGTGCTGGGCATCGGTGGCGGTATTGTGGATGTGGGTCTGGCAATGGGGAAATCATTTGCGATTCCAACGGTATCTTTACCTGAGCAGACCGTTTCTGTCGGCCTGTCACCAAAAATTCAGCAGCTGATTGCGGTCAGTTTCCAAAACACGGTCAGTCAGTTTGATGACAGCGACTTTAGCTTTGAAGATGAGTACCGTGATGACACGGCATTTAACCTGGACTTCGGTCTGGCGTATCAGCCAATGCCATCAGTAACAGTTGGTTTCAGTGGCCGGAACCTGTTCAAACAAGAACTGGAAACCAACACGCCGGAATCTCCGACGGGTCTGGCGGGTAAATTTACCAGCAAAACCTTACTGGTTGAGCCGAAATACACTCTGGGCGTTGCCTATGAAAACAGCTGGTTTACTGCCGCTGCGGATGTGGATCTGAACGAACAGAAATATTTCAAAGAGTTTGATCTGGCGACTCAGTATGCCCGCTTGGGGATGGAACTGAACGGTTGGGATTGGATTCAGCTGCGTGCCGGTTATAGCCTGAGTCTGACCGATTCTGCGGAAGACACGGTCAGTGCTGGTTTGGGTCTGAGCCCGTTCGGTGTGGTGGCGGTTGATCTGGCGCTGCAATATGGTCAGGACAATAACTACGGCGGTGCGCTGCAGTTCGCCTTTACTATGTAAAGTAGCCCGAAGCCTGATAGAAAAACCCGCCAGACGATCGGCGGGTTTTTTTCGTTTAAGCGGTTTTGATGTTTTGCGTCGCAGCACTGGACGGCGATCAGGCCGTTTTCATCACCACCACGGCGGCAATCACGACGAAGATGCCTGCCCAGCCCAGTGGGGTCAGCCGTTGCTTGAACAATACGGAGCCGCCGATGGCTGTGCCCAGGATGCCAATCGCGCCCCATGAAGCATAAGCCACCGCCAAATCAATCTCTTTGATCGCCTGAACCAGTAAAGTAAATGCCGTCAGAACCAGCACAATTGATGTGGCGCCCCAGAGTCGGTGCTTGAATCCGTCTGAGCGGGTCAGGGCCATATTTGCCGCAATATCGACGATGGCCGCCAGCAGCACAAAACCAAACGATAAGGTAAAAAACTGATTCATGACAGACTCCCGGAGGCCGACGCACAACTAGCAGAAGATGTCTCCTGATCTTGCTCCGGCCGCGACTCACCCAATGTCACCATCACAATCCCCACGACTGCCAGCCCCAGGCCCAGCAGTTCCTGCAGACTCAGATCAGCGTCAAAGACAAACAGCGAAACCAGCGTGATCAGTGCAATGCCGAGTCCTTCCCAGACCGCATAGGCCACACCGATGGCGATTTTCTTCGCGGCTTGTGACAGAAAGTAATAAGACACCGTGATCAGGAGATACATCACGCCGTATCCCCAAAGTGAATTTTCCTCTCCGATCAGATTCATGGTGCTGGTGCCGGCCACTTCAGAGGTGATGGCCAACAGCAGAAAGATTCGTGCAATAAACATGCTATACCTGCCAATGAATGAACATTAATGGATAGCAAAGGATTGCCAGGCCACACAGCGAATTGAGACCCGTTGAAGTTTCAGACCGAGATAACGGGCAATGCTTTGCAATACCAGGCAAGATTAGCCGTTGGCCAGAACGGGGGACAGGTATATGAGATATTCAATTATGAATATCACTCAACTTTGACGGGTCCCGCTTGAAAACATTTCTTTATGACTCGATGTAAATGCTGGTGGAGCGGATGATTACGGTTGGACTGGACAAAACCGCCGGAAATCACAAAATCACTGAATTCGCGGTTGACGGCTGGCATCGGGTAGGCGGCCAGCGCCGGAAACAGCCGGATGGTACTCGTGCTGGCATACATAATGGCATCCGTATCCAGCAGCATTTGGGCTGCCAAGCGCAGGTTATACGTTTTCAGCAATACCCGCGGCTGGTAACCCATGCGCTGATATTCCGACTCGACGGTGCACAGCGGGTTGTATGAGGCCGGTGCCGGCAGGGAAATGATCGGCAACTGCGAGACCGTCTCCCAGTCATTCACATCTTGATGTTGCGACAAAGTCGGGTGGTTCTTCCGTGCCACAATCATTCGCTTTTCGGTAAAGAGCGGCCGCATATAGAGATCTTTGGGTAGCTCGGTTTCCTGATCCAGCATGCAGTAGTCGTGCTGCCCATCCAGCATTTCATCCTGGCTGTAACTGTTCCAGTTCGAAAAGGTAAAGGTCGCCTTCGGGAACGACTGATGGCAGATCCGCAATAGTTGCTGGCCCTGTTCATCCAGCAGGTATGGATCCACCACCAGTGATAAATGGCCGTCATACTCGGCTGCACTGAAGTCCTCAAATTCTTTCAGCACTTTTTCGATCGGCGCCAGAATGTTGTCGAACTCCTCCGCCAGCCGCAACGCCATCGGGGAAGGTTCTACCCCGTGGGGCTTCCGGACAAACAGCGGATCATTCAGCGTCGTTTTTAAACGTGCAATTCCCCGGCTGGCACTGGGCTGAGAGATCCCCAACTGCATGGCGGCGACTTTAATACTCTTGTGCTCAACCACGGCTTTGAGCAAGCGCATGAGATTCAAATCCAGCGTATCGAGTTGATGGGCCATGCAGACACCTGATAGATCAACAGAAAAAGTGATTTGATGATTGTAATGGGTTGTGGCGGTCCGGTCACGGGGAACGCGAGGCAGCTTGGATGCCGGTGGTCTCTGACGCCGTCGATTCGGGCAGAAACGCCCGTTCCCGTTCATTTGCCGAATGAAAGACTGGATCATGATACCCGCGAATTGGAATTTGTTGCATAATGTTTCTGTTTCTATCCACTCGAGCTGACATGGATATTGAATATTTTATCGACCATCCCATGATTCCGTTCCCGGAAGGTTGCTTAGTGGTCAAGAATCAGCGCCATCAGATTGTGGCCAGCAACCCTGTTCATCTGCGACTGTCGGGGAGAAAACATCATTCGGAGCTGGTTGGCCTGACGGATGATGACATGCCCTGGCACCAGGCTGCGTCTGTTTTTCAGATGTATGAGGATGATGTGATGCGAGGCAGGCAGTATACCCTCTGTTATCTCATCCGGGACGCAGCGGGCCGGTTGCACCATTTTCTGATCCGGAAAAATATCATCCTGAATGCAACAGGCTGTATCAGCGGAACTGTCACGCATGCAATCCCTTTAAAGTCCACCCAAATAGCGACCGATTTTCGGTTTCATCGTTTGGATCTCTGTGGCATCAAAGATGAGCGGCTGCGACGCGTCTGTTGTTGTCTGTCGGACAATCCGGCCAGTTCGCAGTCTCTGCAGGCGTGGGCGGCGCAGGTGGGGGCTTCACCTCGGACTCTGGCCCGGTTGTTTCAGGCTGAACTGAGTATGACTTTTGTGGTCTTCCGTCAGTCACTACGCATCTACCGTTCCTTGCCGGATGTTCTGCATGGGAAGCCGTTGAGCCGCGTTGCACAGGACTTCGGGTACAGCACGCAGTCAGCTTATTCAAAAATATTCAAGCAGATCATGGGCGTGTCCCCGAAGCGCTTTGTGAAGGAGGCGGTTTCCCCGGCTTCTCCGTGATGACCCCCGTGGTAAGCCGGGTGTGGCGCTGTTCAGTTCACTGATGCTGATTCATTCAGCCATTGCGCAATTTGGTCGGCGAAATAGGTCACAATCATGCTTGCGCCGGCACGTTTGAAGCCCAGCATGGTTTCCAGCACCGCTTGTTTCTCATCGAGCAACCCGGCCTGGGCTGCGTTCTTGAGCATGGCGTATTCGCCGCTCACCTGATAGGCAGCCAGCGGTAAGTCGGTGTGCTCTCTGAGGTTTTTGAGGACATCCAGATAAGGTGTGCCCGGCTTGACCATTAAGATATCAGCGCCTTCTTCCTCATCCAGCCGCGCTTCGATCAGCGCTTGACGGCCATTGCACGGATCAGCCTGATAGGTCTCCCGGGTGCCATGCAGGGTACATTCGACCGCACTGCGAAACGGGCCATAAAATGCCGACGCAAACTTAATGGCATGTGCAAGAATGCCGACCTGCGTGAATCCGGCTTCATCCAGTCCGCGGCGAATCGCGCCGATCTGACCATCCATCATGGCCGAAGGTGCCAGCATATCGGCACCAGCTTGGGCTGCAGCAATGCACTGTTTGACAAGATTGTCGACGGTCTGATCGTTGTGGACATCCTGATCTTCAACCACACCACAATGCCCGTGGGTGGTGTACTCGCAGAAACAGATATCCGGGATCACAATCATCTCGGGTTGTGCGTCTTTGATTTGCCGGATCATCCGGCAGAGCAGGCCATCCGGATCCCAGGTATCGCTGCCGCAGTGATCTTTGTTGTGGGAGATGCCAAACGGCATGACATAGCGAATCCCCTGCGCATACAGCGCCTCAATTTCCTGCCGGATGGCTGATTCCGGGATGCGCTGAATCCCCGGCAGCGCGGCTATCTCTTTCGGCGATGTGATGTTTTCTTCAATAAACACCGGCTGGATCAGATCGCGGACAGAAAGGGTGTTTTCGCGGACCAGCTGGCGGATCAGTGCATTGGTTCTCAGGCGTCGTGGCCTTTTCATCAGAGTGTTTTGCATGGTTGAAATCACCGGAACGGGTAGGGAATGAATACATCTCAGCATGCCGGACGCCGCGGCCCCCGTCTTCTTCAGATCAGACAGTTTTGGGTGCAATTGGGACAGCCGCGAACCAGACAAGGGCGGCGGAGAGTGAGGAGCTCAGCCCCATAAAAAAAGCTATACACCCCAAGGGTATATAGCTTTCTATGATCAGTGTGGTGACTCGCTGGAAGTGATCTGGCGAATTAACGCATAGTCACAAACTCTTCCGAGCCGGTTGGGTGGATGGCAACTACGCTGTCGAAGTCGGCTTTGGTGGCGCCCATCTTCATGGCAACGCCGAAGCCCTGGATCATTTCGTCTACGGTGAAGCCGATGCCGTGCAGGCCGACCACAGTTTCTTCCGGACCGGCACAGACCAGCTTCATCTTACAGGGCTGGCGGTGGCTGGTGACGGCGGTGTACATGGCTGTAAAGCCAGACTGGTACACTTTCACGTTGTCTTCGCCGTACTGAGCAATGGCTTCGGGCTCGGTCAGGCCGATGGTGCCGATTGGCGGGTGGCTGAAGACCACGGTTGGCACCAGTTTGTAGTCCATTTTGGCTTCTGGCTTGTTGTTGAACAGGCGCTCAGACAGCTGACGGCCCGCTTTGACGGCTACAGGCGTCAGCTCAATGCCGCCGTCCATGATGTCGCCCACGCAGTAAATACCCGGGACGTTGGTCTGCTGGTATTCATCGACCTTGATGTAGCCTTTCTCTGTGGTCGCAACGCCGGTCGCTTCCAGATTGATCTTGTGTGTCACCGGATGGCGGCCAATCGCCCAGATCAGCAGATCGGTGTTGTGAGACTCGCCATTTTCGAAATGCAGGGTGATGCTGCCGTCGGCTTCTTTCACCACTTCTTTTGGCACCGAATGTGTGTGCAGCGTCGGGCCTTCGGTGTTCATGACGTCAACCAGCGTCTCGACGATCAGCGGATCGAAGCTGCGCAGCGGCGACTCTTTACGTACGAACAGGTGGGTGTCGGTTCCCAGGGCGTTCAGCACGCCGGCAATCTCGACTGCGATGTAACCGGCGCCGATCACGGCAGTGCGCTTTGGCTGTTCGGTCAGCTCGAAGAAACCGTTCGAGTCGATGCCGTGAGCTGCGCCCGGAATGTCCGGAATCGTCGGCTCGCCACCCACGGCGATCAGAATGTGATCGGCGGTGTAGTGCTGGCCATTCACTTCAACGGTTTTGGCGTCGACAAACTTCGCGAAACCATGAATGACTTCGATTTTATTTTTGCCTAAAACATTGTCGTAAGCCTGATGAATACGGCCGATGTAGGCTTCACGGCTTTCAACCAGGGTCGACCAGTTGAAGTTTTTCACGTCCACGTCGAAGCCGTAATCTTTAGCATACAGATGCATGGCTTCTGCAATCTGAGCGCCGTGCCACATCACTTTTTTCGGTACACAACCGACGTTGACACAAGTTCCGCCCAGGGCTTTGGCTTCAATCAGCGCGACTTTTGCGCCGTACATTGCGGCACGGTTTGCTGAGGCAATCCCGCCGCTGCCGCCACCAATACAGATGTAATCAAAATGCGTTGCCATGACTTTTCTCTCTATGCTGTGAAATCTTAGCTGGACGACAGTGTATACCTAAGTCGCCTTCAGATGCTAGGTTCGGGGAAACGGACGTTGATGTGGTGGAACGGGTTGTGATCTGGCGGGGGAAGAAGCAAAGGGGACAACCATCCGGTGCCTGCCAGTTTAGATTCGGCACCGGATCATCGGCGGGTGACGGATTATTCCGGCACCACCCAGCGTAGCGTGGTGTGACCACGGGTAGGAGCAATCACAGACTGCAGCCACGGCAGCAGGGTCGCCATCTGGCTTTCCAGTTTCCATGGCGGGTTAATCACGATCATGCCGGAAGCGGTCATGCCACGTTCTTCGGTATCGGGCTCCACACCGAGCTCGATTTGCAGAATTTTGCGGATGCCGAGATCTTCCAGTCCGGCCAGCATGGCGTCGATGTTGCTGCGATACACTACAGGGTACCAGATCGCATAAGTGCCGGTGGCCCAGCGATGAACGCTTTCTTCGATGGCATCCACCACATCCATGTATTCGTGCTTGAGCTCATAAGGCGGGTCGATCAGCACCAGCCCGCGGCGTTCTTTCGGCGGCAGACTGGCCTTGAGGCGGGCAAAACCGTCCTCTTTATAAATGCGGACCTGACGATCGCCCCGGAATTCCTGCAGCAGCAGCGGGAAATCGGTCGGATGCAGCTCAGAGAGCACCATGCGGTCCTGTTCGCGGATCTGAGCGCGGGCAACTTTCGGCGAGCCCGGATAATAGCGCAGGGTGTCGCCGGCATTCAGCACGCGGATGGCGTCAAGATAAGATGCCAGCGCTTCAGGCAGATCGTCACGTTGCCATACCCGGGCGATCCCTTGCAGGAACTCACCGGTTTTTTCGCTGCGCTCGTCCTGCAAATCGTAGCGGCCGACGCCGGAATGGGTGTCGTGATAAACAAAAGGTTTTTCCTTCTGTTTGAGTGCATCCAGAATCAGACTCTGAACGATATGCTTGAGCACGTCGGCATGATTGCCAGCATGAAAACTGTGGCGGTAACTGAGCATGGGGAACTCTGCGGTGTTGAAAAAGAGGTTATTATGGCGCAAAAAGCGGGAATATCCAGCGGGTTGTAGCAGCAGACCTGAAGTTGCCGCTAAACTTAATCCGGAAAAGGATTGAAATTGTCCTGAAGAAGACACACTTAGTCAGGAAACAGATAAATAAAGGATGCCCCATGTCGAACCCATTTCTGACCATGACGGACTTGCCGCCGTTTTCGCAACTCAAACCCGAACACATTTTTCCTGCCGTCGAGCAGGCGATTCAGGATTGCCGGAACAAAGTCGAGGAAGTCCTGGCCAGCGGAGAGGCGCCAAGCTGGGACAGCATTTGTGCACCACTGGCCGAAGTCGATGACCGGCTGGGCCGCATCTGGTCGCCGGTGAGCCACCTGAATGGGGTGAAGAACAGCCCTGAACTGCGTGAAGCTTATGAAAGCTGCCTGCCGATGCTGTCGGATTACAGCACCTGGCTGGGCCAGCACAAAGGCTTGTACGAAGCCTATAAAAGCATTCGCCAGAGTGAAGACTTTGCTGCATTGTCTCCAGCGAAGCAAAAATCCATCACGGATGCGCTGAAAGAATTTGAACTCTCCGGGATTGGCCTGCCTGCGGCAGAGCAGCACCGCTATGGAGAAATCAGCAAGCGTCTGTCTGAGTTATCGTCGACCTTCAGCAACAATGTGCTCGATGCCACCATGGGCTGGAGCAAGCTGGTGACAGACGACAGTGCGCTGTCCGGGATGCCGGAGTCTGCACTTCAGGCGGCAGCTGCAGCAGCCGAAGCCAAAGGGGAAACCGGCTACCTGCTGACGCTGGAAATTCCGTCTTACCTGCCGGTGGTGACTTACTGCGACAACCGCGAGTTGCGCCGCGAGATGTATGAAGCCTTTGTGACCCGCGCATCCGACCGGGGACCGAATGCGGGCAAATGGGACAACAGCGAAATCATCGCGGAAAAACTCAAACTGACCCATGAGCTGGCGCGTCTGCTTGGTTTTAATACTTACAGTGAAAAATCGCTGGCCACCAAAATGGCGGAATCAACCGATCAGGTGCTGGGTTTCCTGAATGATCTGGCCGCCCGGGCTAAGCCGCAGGGTGAGAAAGAGGTCGCTGAATTGCGTGCCTTTGCCCGTGAGGAATTTGGTGCGGATGATCTGGAACCCTGGGACATTGCCTATTACGCTGAAAAACTGAAACAGCACCGCTACAGCATCTCAGATGAGCAACTGCGCCCTTACTTCCCGGAGCAGAAAGTGGTGTCCGGACTGTTTGAAGTACTCAAGCGTGTCTTCGGTATGACAGTGACTGAGCGTGAAGGCGTGGATGTCTGGGATCCGAGTGTCCGTTTCTACGATATTTTCGATGCCAATGGCGAGCTGCGCGGCAGTTTCTATCTGGATCTCTATGCCCGCGAGCACAAGCGCGGCGGTGCCTGGATGGATGAGTGCATTGTCCGCCGTGTTCGTCAGGACGGCAGCCTGCAACATCCGGTCGCGTATCTGACCTGCAATTTCAATAAACCGGTCGGTAACAAACCCGCGCTGTTTACGCATGACGAAGTGGTGACGCTGTTCCACGAAACAGGCCATGGTATTCACCATATGCTGACGCAGGTGGAAGAGTCTGCCGTTTCCGGTATCAATGGTGTGCCTTGGGATGCGGTGGAACTGCCAAGTCAGTTCCTGGAAAACTGGTGCTGGGAAGAAGAAGCACTGGCCTTCATTTCCGGTCATTTCGAAACCGGTGAGCCGTTGCCGTCTGAGCTGCTGGAGAAAATGCTGGCGGCTAAGAACTTCCAGTCGGCCATGGGGATGCTGCGTCAGCTGGAGTTTGGTTTGTTCGACTTCAGCCTCTACACCAACTATGACCCTGAAGTCGGGGCACAGGTTCTGGATACGCTGGCAAGTATCAAGCGTCAGGTGTCCGTGGTGCCGAGCCCGGAATGGGGCCGCTTCCCGAACAGCTTCAGCCACATCTTTGCGGGGGGTTACAGCGCAGGTTATTACAGCTATCTGTGGGCGGAAGTCTTGTCTTCAGATGCTTATTCGCGCTTCGAAGAAGAAGGGATTTTCAATCCGCAAACCGGCGCTGATTTCCTGAACTGTATTCTGGAACGTGGTGGCAGTGAGGAACCGATGGCGCTGTTCAAACGCTTCCGGGGCCGTGAGCCGAAGATTGACGCCCTGCTGCGTCACAGTGGCATCACAGGTTAAGCGGTTCACAAGGTAACGAAACAGAAAAGGCTCCTGCAAAGGAGCCTTTTTTCATGGGGATAACAGTCAATCCGATCAGCTTGCTTCGCTGATTTGCAGCGGCCAGCCCAGATCGGTCTGACGATGGGCTTCTTGCTGTAATTCTGCATTGGTGAGCGGATTGGCCGCCAGCCAGGCCTGAGGGACAACCAGCGTGAGCTGATTGTCGTCTACGGTCAGATGTGCCGGAGGCTGATGCTGACTGTCGCGGCGATGGCACAAAATCACGGCCAGACGCAGCAGACGCAGGATGTGGACCGCTTGAATCGCAGGCATGGCATGTTGTTCCGGCAGGCTGGTCAGGTTGTCGCGGTAGCGGCGCAGCACTTCACCCAGCAGATGCTTCTGGGCCCGGGTAAAGCCGGGCAGATCCAGATGCTGGATCAGATAGGCGGCATGGTCACCACTTTGCTTGAAGCCAATCCCGGTGCCAATTTCATGCAACAGCGCACTGGCCTGAAGCAGCGAGCGGGCCTGAATATCTGATTGCCACGCAGGTTGGCAGTCATCCAGTAATGCCAGTGCAGTTTCCGCCACTGTCACCGCGTGATGCGTGTCGATCTGGTAGCGAACCTGCAGGCTGTTCAGTGTCCGGCAACGGACATCGTCCTGACACATCTGCTGGCTCATCATGTCGTACACCATGCCTTCACGCAGCGCACCACCGGCCAGGGTCATAGTCTGAATGCCCAGCGTTTCGAACAGGGCGATCAGAATCGACAGGCCGCTGGGGAATACCAGTGCCCGTTCCAGCGTCAGCCCTTCGATATCGAGATCTTCCAGCCGTTCATACTGCATGGCCTGACGTTGCAGCCGTTTGAGTTTGGCCAAGGTGATCAGCTCATCCATGCCCTGGGCAAGCATAATTTCCTGCAGGGCCTGAACCGTGCCGCTGGCACCGACACAGTGATCCCAGCCCAGATCGCAATACGGCTCGGCAATCGGGGCAATGGCATCTTTGGCTGCCTGAATGGCAGAGCTGAAGTTTTCTGCGCTTAGGTGGCGGTCTTTGAAATAGCCTTCCAGCCAGGTGACACAGCCGATTTGCAGGCTGGTCAGCGCCCGGGCATCAAAGCCTTCCCCGATAATCACTTCGGTACTGGCACCGCCGATATCAACGACCAGACGTTTCCCCAGGCCACCGGAGGTATGGGCAACCCCCTGATAGATGATTCGTGCTTCCTCTTCCCCCGGAATGATTTCAATCGGGTGGTTGAGGATATCCATCGCTCTGGAAAGAAAGTCGTCCGCATTGACTGCGGTTCTCAGGGCTGCTGTCCCCACAATCCGGATCCGTTCGGCCGGGATATCCTGCAGACGTTCGGCGAACATGGCCAGACATTCCCAGCCGCGCTGCATGGCTTCCTGACTCAGAACATTCTGGCTGTTCAGGCCAGCCGCGAGCCGGACTTTCCGCTTGATCTTAGCCAGCGTATGCACGCTGCCTGCGACTTCGCGCACGATCCACATGTGGAAACTGTTGGAGCCCAAATCAATGGCTGCATACAGCGGAGATACGACACAACTTTCCATGGCGTCTTCTTCAGTTACTGCGTTTTCTGTGGGGCACGACGGCGGTTACGCTGACGACCCTGTCCTTGTCCCTGACCCTGACGGGAGCCGCTGTTACTGCGACGTCCGCCGTTCTGGCGAGGTGAGCGCTGTACTTTGACCGGCGGCGGCAAATCGTCCAGCAGTGCACTCGGGTCGTAACTCGAACGTGGAATAGCATGCTCGATATACGTTTCGATGGCTGGCAGATTGTGCGAATAGACTTCACAGGCAAAGCTGATGGAATTGCCGAAGGCGCCCGCACGGCCGGTCCGGCCAATCCGGTGCACGTAATCTTCCGCATCGTCAGGCAGATCGTAGTTAAAGACGTGGGTCACCTGAGGAATATGCAGACCCCGTGCAGCGACATCTGTTGCAACCAGAATGTCGACTTCACCCTGGGTGAACTGTTCCAGAATGCGCACGCGTTTCTTTTGCGGCACGTCACCGGTCAGCAGTCCAACACGATGGTTATCGGCTTCCAGATGTGCCCAGATGTTTTCACAGCTGTGCTTGGTGTTGGCAAAAATGATGGCACGATCCGGCCAGTCTTCTTCAATCAGCGTCTGCAACAGGGACATTTTGTCTTGGTTAGACGGATAGAACAGCTCTTCCTGAATGCGGTGACCGGTTTTCTGATCCGGTTCAACCACAACGTTTTCCGGCGTGTTCATGTGTTCGAATGCCAGTTCTTTTACCCGGTAAGACAGGGTTGCAGAGAACAGCATGTTCAGACGCGCTTTTGGCGTTGGCATCTGACGGAACAGGAAACGAATGTCTTTGATAAAGCCCAGGTCAAACATCCGGTCTGCTTCATCAAGCACCACGACCTGAATACCTTTCAGATCAATCACTCGCTGCTTGTAGAAATCGATGATCCGGCCGCAGGTACCGATCAGAATATCGACGCCTTTTTCCAGATGCTGCTTCTGTTTCTCGTACGCTTCGCCGCCATAAGCCAGGCCTGCGGTCAGCCCTGTACTTTTGAGCAGAGGGGCTGCATCATTGTAAATCTGAATTGCCAGTTCCCGTGTAGGTGCCATAATGATTGCACGGGGCTGATTGGTTTTTCGCTCCTCAGATGCTGGTGTCAGCATTAAATGGTTAAAGGTGGCCGTCAGGAAGGCCAGGGTCTTGCCAGTCCCTGTCTGCGCCTGACCAGCAATATCACGGCCGGAGAGCACTACCGGCAATGCCAGGGCCTGGATCGGGGTACAACAATGGAACCCTTTGTCTTCCAGCCCTTGTAAAACCTGAGGGTGTAGCCCCAGATCGGCAAATTTCTGCTCTGTGATGTGAGTCGTCTTCATTCGTATAGAATATCAGCTTAGGGTTGCAATACGAAACGTATTCAATTCAAATAGGGCATCGATTTGCTGGTTAAAATAGAATCAGCGTTGAAAATCAACCATTGGAGTGGAAGATGAGCGACAAGATTGTGCAGCTGACAGACGCAAGTTTTGATAACGATGTGATTAATGCTGCAGGCCCAGTTTTAGTCGATTTTTGGGCTGAGTGGTGCGGACCATGTAAAATGATCGCGCCAATTCTTGACGAAATCGCAGATGAGTACGCAGGTAAACTGACGATTGGTAAGTTGAACATTGATCACAATGCGACAACACCACCAAAGTTTGGTATCCGCGGTATTCCGACCCTGCTGCTGTTCAAGGACGGCGCAGTGGCAGCGACCAAAGTGGGCGCACTGTCCAAGACGCAACTGAAAGAGTTTCTAGACGCCAACCTGTAATTGGCAGAATTGAGACCTGGACCGCGTACAATGCCTCATTGTGCGCGGTGTCATTTCAGCGTACTAGACGGCCGCCCGCTTTAGTGCTAAGTTATTGCACGTTAATTATACGACAGTTCATTTCTTGACCAGCCCCATTGGTCAAAGCTTTTCTCAATTATCAATTAACCATAGAACCCCTAATTTGACTGACAAGAAACCCACCACTATGAATCTTACAGAACTGAAGAACCAGCCTATTTCCAAGTTGGTTGCGCTCGGCGAAAGCTTGGGACTCGAAAACCTAGCGCGTTTGAGAAAACAGGACATCATCTTCGCAATTCTCAAGCAGCACGCCAAAAGTGGTGAGGATATATTCGGCGATGGGGTTCTGGAAATTCTGCAAGACGGCTTCGGCTTTTTGCGCAGCGCAGACAGCTCTTACCTGGCCGGCCCGGATGACATTTATGTCTCGCCAAGCCAGATTCGCCGCTTCAACCTGCGTACCGGTGATACCATTTCAGGTAAAATCCGGCCACCCAAAGACGGTGAACGCTATTTCGCCCTGCTGAAAGTCAACGAAGTAAACCACGACAAACCTGACAACGCCCGCAACAAGATCCTGTTCGAAAACCTGACACCGCTGCATGCAAACGACCGCATGCGTATGGAACGCGGTAACGGCTCTACTGAAGACATCACTGCACGTGTTCTGGATCTGGCCTCACCGATTGGTAAAGGTCAGCGTGGTCTGATCGTGGCACCGCCGAAAGCGGGTAAAACCATGTTGCTGCAGAACATTGCCCAGAGCATTGCTTATAACCATCCAGAGTGTGAGCTGATGGTGCTGCTGATTGACGAGCGTCCGGAAGAAGTGACCGAGATGCAGCGTCTGGTGAAAGGTGAGGTCGTTGCCTCGACTTTTGATGAGCCGGCATCCCGTCACGTTCAGGTGGCTGAAATGGTCATCGAGAAAGCCAAGCGCCTGGTTGAGCACAAGAAAGATGTGGTGATCCTGCTGGACTCGATTACACGTCTGGCGCGTGCCTACAACACCGTGGTGCCATCTTCCGGTAAAGTACTGACCGGTGGTGTCGATGCCAACGCCCTGCACCGTCCGAAGCGTTTCTTCGGTGCGGCACGGAATGTTGAAGAAGGCGGTAGCCTGACCATCATCGCAACCGCGCTGGTCGATACCGGTTCGAAGATGGACGAAGTGATCTACGAAGAATTTAAAGGGACAGGTAACATGGAATTGCACCTGTCTCGTAAGATTGCCGAGAAACGTGTATTCCCTGCGATTGATTTCAACCGCTCGGGTACTCGTCGTGAAGAGCTGCTGGCCAAGCCGGACGAGCTGCAGAAGATGTGGATTCTGCGCAAGATTGTTCATCCGATGTCAGAAACCGACAGCATGGAATTTTTGATTGATAAGCTGTCGATGACCAAGACCAATGATGAGTTCTTCGACGCGATGCGTCGTCAGAAGTCCTGATAACTCTGGCTTCATGTCACACTTCATTCAAACGCCACCTTGTGTGGCGTTTTTTTATTGCTAATAATATTCGAGGAACTACTCAATAGGGATGGATTCATTCCCCCTGAGAATAAATAAGCGCCCGTGTATTCAGCATCTGGCCAGGAAGGTGGAGGTTGAATACACGAATGGAATCGACAACCAAATAAAATAAGGACAAGAACATGCGACATGGATGGGGCATGTGGATCGGGTTGTGGATGCTGTTGCTTGCCTGGCCCTTGCGGGCTGATGAACTCAGCCAGCAGGAATTTCAGCAGGTGACCTCAGACGTTGTTCCGGCACTCAATTCACTGAAATCACTGTATCGTGACAGTGAGATCGACCAGCTTAACCGACAACTGGCGGACTTTCCGGTGCTGGCGCAGGAAGCACTGCGAGCTGGATTGGTTGAATACGCACAAACACTGGATCAGCTGGACGAAACCAAGGTCACCTGGCTGGAGACCTTAGTGACTCGCAAACCCCGATTCACCCTGACCGAGCAGGGCGATGGTTATCGGGTGACGCGTTCGGCCTTCAATTACGGCCCTCAGGCCCGACAACTTTTGCAGCACTGGCAGCGCGAACAGCTGGCGGCGGCATTCGTCCGTCAGGCGGACGCGGGTGAACTGGTGCTGAGCGACTGGCTCGCTGGCGAACGGAACGTGCAGCGAGTCCGTCGGGATATTGCGCTGGCCCAGCTTCCGGCGGTATCCGAACAGGGACAACGCTATCTTGCTAATCAGTTTCTGTCGGATAAACAGCTCCTCTGGCTGCCGAATAACGGCTTACTGGCGCAATTGGCCGAAAGCACCGGCGATGAAGCACTCTATCAGCAACTCTGGCGCCGCCGGACCGATCAATACAGTCGTGCGGAGTTGAATCGCCTGACTGATCTGCTGCCGGATCAGCTCGCCGTGAATCAGCTGATTGAAGCCACCCGTAATCCGTCGCTGAAAGCGCAGGCTTATCAGGCCTTGGCGACCCTCAAGCCGCTGCCCGCTCAGGTGGAAGTGTTTCTGTTAGCCAAGCTGTCAGAGCCTGAGGACGGAGAAATGGTGGCCGGACATCTGGTGAGCGAAGGGCACAGCAGCTGGCTGATGAAGCTCGCCGCCGGCACCAAGAGCTACACGCTCAAGCGCAATCTGGAAACGGCGCTTTCCTCTTCCCTGTGATCGGTCATGGCGGCCCGCGAGGTCGCCAATAAATTCCCACGAAACAAGCATCTTGATAGTGATAAGTATATAATGTGTCCTATTTTCATCTCGGCCCTGTGCGGGTCCGAGCGAGTCAACAGATAGGGTGCAGGAATGAAATTCAATGATCTGCGCGACTTCATTGCCTACCTGGAAGAGCGTGGGCAACTCAAGCGCATCAAGCAGCCAGTCGATCCCCGATATGAAATGACGGAAATCTGCGACCGGACCCTGCGGGCCGGTGGTCCGGCTTTGCTGTTTGAAAATCCGGTGGGTTACGATATGCCTGTGCTGGCAAACCTGTTTGGCACGACCGAGCGGGTGGCGATGGGCATGGGCCGGGAAGATGTGCTGGAGCTGCGGGAAGTCGGTAAGTTACTGGCCTATCTCAAAGAACCGGAGCCGCCGAAAGGTTTCCGCGACGCGATCGATAAACTGCCGGTCTTCAAGCAGGTCCTGAACATGCCGGCCAAGCGGCTGAGTAAAGCGCCCTGCCAGCAGATTGTCTGGGAAGGGGATGAGGTTGACCTCGATAAAATTCCCGTGATGAGCTGCTGGCCGGGGGATGTGGCGCCGCTGCTGACCTGGGGCCTGACGGTCACGCGAGGTCCGGAGAAAAAGCGCCAGAATCTCGGGATTTACCGCCAGCAGAAAATCAGCAAGAACAAAGTGATTATGCGCTGGCTGGCTCACCGGGGGGGGGCGCTGGATATGCGGGAATTTATGCAGGCGCATCCGGGCGAAAAATTTCCGGTGTCTGTCGCTTTTGGCGCAGATCCGGCCACGATTCTGGGGGCAGTGACGCCCGTGCCGGATACCTTGTCTGAATATGCGTTTGCAGGGTTGCTGCGGGGCAGTAAGACCGAGGTCGTTAAGAGTATCAGCAATGATCTGGAAGTGCCGGCCAGCGCAGAAATCGTGCTGGAAGGCTATATTGATCCCAACGAGTACGCCGATGAAGGTCCATATGGCGATCATACCGGGTATTACAACGAAGTTGAGCGCCATCATGTGTTCACGGTCACGCATGTGACCATGCGGAAAGACCCGATTTATCACAGCACCTATACTGGCCGCCCGCCGGATGAACCCGCGGTGCTGGGTGTGGCGCTGAATGAAGTGTTTGTCCCGATCCTGCAAAAGCAGTTCCCGGAAATCGTCGACTTCTATCTGCCACCGGAAGGATGCTCCTATCGTATGGCCGTTGTGACGATGAAGAAGCAGTATCCGGGCCATGCAAAGCGGGTCATGATGGGCGTCTGGTCTTTCCTGCGCCAGTTCATGTATACCAAGTTTGTGATCGTCTGTGATGACGATGTGAACGCCCGGGACTGGAATGATGTGATCTGGGCAATTACTACCCGGATGGATCCGGCGCGCGATACCGTGATGATCGAAAATACGCCGATCGATTCGCTGGATTTTGCCTCCCCTGTGGTTGGGCTGGGCTCGAAAATGGGTCTGGATGCAACCAATAAGTGGGAAGGCGAAACGCAGCGCGAGTGGGGCACCCCGATTATCAAAGATCCCGAGGTCGTCGCCAGAGTGGATGCCATCTGGGATGAGCTGGGAATTCTGAATAACTGACGTCAAATCAACACGATGTATCAGATCAGGCTGCTGCCACAAGAATTGACCTTTTTTGTCAGGGAAGATGAAACCCTGTTGCGTGCAGCACGCCGGGCTGGGGTGGCTTTTCCACACCGTTGTCAGGTTGGCGCGTGCGCCACTTGCCTGTGCCGCAAACTGTCGGGTGAGGTGGCGTACCAGCTCGCACCGATGCTGACGGAAAAAGAACAGGCTGCCGGATGGATTTTTCCTTGTCTGGCGATGGCCCGCAGCGATTTGGTACTGCTTTTAGAATAGAGGAACAGAATGTCGATTCAATGTGAAGTGAAGTCAGTCGAGTCGCTGGCGTGCAATACCTACCGCATCCTGCTGAAGCCAACAGCGCAGGTTGATTATAAAGCCGGTCAGTACCTGCTGGCGGTGATGGGCGAAAAAGACAAGCGTCCGTTCTCGATTGCCAGCAGCCCTTGCCGTGGCAATGAACTCGAACTGCACATCGGTGCTGCGGACCACAATCCGTTTGCGATGGAAGTTGTCGAAGCGATGCGGCTGGCGATGGCGGAAGGCAAGCCGTTTGAGGTGGAAGCACCGATGGGCGACGCGTGGCTGCGTGAAGACAGCGCCAAGCCGCTGCTGCTGATTGCCGGTGGCACCGGATTCTCTTATGTTCGCAGCTTGCTGGATAACTGTCTGAGCCGAGGCATGACCCAGCCCATCTTTGTGTACTGGGGCGGTCGTGATGATTGTCAGCTGTATGCCCATGATGAGCTGGTTGCGCTGGCAGCACAGCATGCAAACCTGACCTATGTCCCGGTGGTGGAATCTGCACCGGCAGACTGGCAGGGGAAGGTGGGAAATGTGCTGGAAGCGGTCTGTGATGATTTTGTCAGCCTGTCTGCTTACGATATTTATATCTGCGGCCGGTTTGAGATGGCTGGTGCTGCCCGCGAGCAGTTCACAGCGGAAAAAGGTGCCGATCGCGAGCGGATGTTTGCCGACGCGTACGCCTTTATCTGAATCGACGGATTGAACCCGAAAAAAGCCCCTGTGATCGTCGGATCGCAGGGGCTTTTTGATGATTGCTTTTCATCCGCACCGCTGGCGGCGGGGTGGAATGGGGAAGGTCAGGCGTGCGCGGCTGCGACGCGGCGCTTCACCCAGGTTTCATTAACCCACAAAGACAACAGGATAATGGCACCGCCGATGATCAGGCGCGGATAGTCAACATCCCGGTTCCAGATCACCAGATTCACAATCAAGCCTGCCGGTACCAGCGCATTGTTCATAATGGCCAGTGCTCCGGCATTGACCAGCGTCGCGCCTTTGTTCCAGATGAAGTAGCCCAGACCGGACGCCACAATGCCCAGATACACAAGAATGCTCCACTGGGTGTTGGTGGTCGGCAGCTTGTCCATGTTCCCGAACAGCAGGAACATCGGCAGAGCGACGCAGACTGCGCCGATATAAAACAGAGCAAAGACGGTATGTTGCGGCAGATCAGCCTGCTCTTTTTCCATGATCACCTTGTAGCCGACCTGGCCAATGGCAAAACACAGATTCGCGCCCTGAACGATAAAAAAGCCGAGAATGAAGTTTTCGTTGATCCCTTCAAACTTGATCACAGCCGCACCCAGCACCGCGATGGCCGCGGTGACCAGATACCAGGCCGAAAAACGGCGTTGCAGCAGATCGTAAATCAGGGTGACGTAAATCGGGGTGAAAATAGTAAACAGTAAGACTTCCGGAACCGACAGGTACAGGAACGACTGATAGTAAAAGCAGTACATGATGCCGAGCTGAAATGCGCCGATGACCATCAGTTTCAGCGCCAGTTTCCCGGTCAGGTGCTGACGGCGCAGAAAAGGCAGAAAGACCAGTGCTGCCAGTGTCACCCGGGTCAGAACTGAGAACCAGGCATCGACCTGTCCGGCCAGATAGACCCCAATCAGGCTGAAGGAAAACGCCCACAGCAGCGTTATCGCAGTTAAATATCCCATTGCGTACATCCTTTGAAATTTGGGCGTATTGTAACTGAAATCGGCTCGCAGCCAATGGCAGGCTGGTCTGCTGTGAAGAAGCTGGGCGGGTGTCACAGCAACCCGCCCAATCGAGATCGCCCGCGGCGCGAGGGGCGCCGGGCCAGTGAAATTAGTGCAGAGGGACCATGAGCAGGTCAACCGGGGTATGATTGATCAGCTGTTTGGTCGAGGAGAGAATTTTGCTCCAGAAATCCTGATGATGGCCGCAAATCATCAGATCAATATCTGACTCTTTGATGGTATTGCAGATTTCATCACTCAGATCACCGCTGCCCACATAAGTATGCGTGACCGGATATTCTGCCTGTTTGGCCAGTGCTTCCAGCTGCTCCTGAGCATGATCGGCCATCCGGTATTGTGCTTCGGCCATGTTGATATCAATCAGGCCGGTGTACAGCTCGGCATAGTTGGTATCGATATGGATCAGCGATAACTTGGCGTTGAGCGTCCGTGCCAGCGCCGCGCCTTTTGTCACCAAAACTTGACTGTCTTCAGATAAATCAACCGCAACCAGAATATGTTGATAAGTCATAACCCGCTCTCCTGTAAGGTTTTTAATATGCTAACATGGCGTATCTGTGAAAAATGCTGTGCTGATCTCATTGCTTGCATTGACGGAATCTGCTGTGAGTGGTGTGGATATCCAGTTGGTTCTTTTTAGCTTTTTTTGATTTGTCGTCAGGATAAGCATGATACCTTGTACCTGGAGTTGCAAACTCAGTTATGCATAGTGACAATGTGTTGATTACACTTGATTAGGAAAGGAGTAGTGCGATGCTTGCTCAAGCAATGGTCGATAAGCTGAACGAACAGATTAACCTGGAGTTCTTTTCGTCTAACCTGTACCTGCAGATGAGTGCATGGTGTGAAGATAAAGGATTCGAGGGAGCAGCTGAGTTTCTTCGTCTGCATGCCGCGGAAGAAATGCAGCATATGCAGCGTTTGTTTACGTATGTGAGTGAAACCGGCGCACTGCCAATTTTGGGGACCATTGACGCCCCTCAGCATGAATATGCGTCTTTGGGTGAGGTGTTCCGCGCTACTTACGAACATGAGCGTTTGATCACTGAACGTATCAACAAACTGGCGCATGTTGCGTTTACAACGCAGGACTACTCCACGTTTAACTTCTTGCAGTGGTATGTTGCAGAACAGCACGAAGAAGAAAAATTGTTTAAAGGTATTTTGGACAAGATCGAACTGGTTGGCGAAGACGGCAAAGCGCTGTTTTTCATCGATAAAGATCTTGCCGCCATGGCGAAGCAGGAATCCAGCTCCGTGATGGGTCAGCAGGCGGGTTAACAGGCCTGGGTGTCATAGAGGCGGCGTTTCTTTCCGAAAGTACGCCGCTGTGGTCCACCGCTCCCTGTATTGCCTGGTCTGCGCAGAACAATAGTCGTTGTTCGGGGGGTACTATGATAAGTGGTGATGCAATCCTCATGGCCCTGTTTATTGTGGCCATAATCAATATTTCTCGTTATGTCAGCACGCTGAAAACTTTACTCGTCGTCATGCGCGAGTGTGATCCACTCCTTTACCAGCAGGTTGACGGCCGGGGCTTTTTTTCCTCCCAGGGGAATATGAACAAGCAAATCCGGCTCTTCCATTACATCCGCAGTCAGCAGTATCACAAGCACCATGATGAAATCTTCATGGCGAAGTGCGAAAAAGTCCGCAAGCTGTTTGTGCTGGCCAGCACCAGTCTGATGGTCTTTCTGGTGTCTATCTTCGTGGTCGCTTATCTCGGCATCTGACTGAAACGCGCGCGCTGATTGGTATTCCGGCGACAGATGGGTAAAATACGCACACTTGAAAAGGATGTACGGTGATCCACTGGATTACCGCATCCTTTTTATTTTTTGTTGCGTGTCGATAGCGGATAAGAAAATGGCTGAGAAGTTTGATGTTGTGGTGATCGGCGCTGGTGCTGCCGGGCTGATGTGTGCCGCAGAGGCCGGAAAGCGTGGCCGCTCTGTGCTGGTGGTCGATCAGGGTAAAAAGCCGGGACGAAAAATCCTGATCTCTGGCGGCGGCCGCTGTAACTTCACCAACTACGATGTCACGGCCAGTCACTATGTCTGCCGTAACCCGCATTTTGCCAAATCCGCGCTGGCGCAGTACACCCAGTGGGATTTCATTGCGATGGTTGCCAAACATGATATCGCTTATGAAGAACGGGATCATGGCCAGCTGTTCTGTCTGGACTCCGCGAAAGACATCGTCGATATGCTGATGAAAGAATGTGATTTGCCCACGGTGCAGCACCGTTACCGCTGCGACGTGCACGATATTACCAAAACGGATGATGGTTTTATCCTGATGCTCAATACCGACACCGTGTATTGTTCGTCGTTGGTGATCGCTACGGGCGGCTTGTCGATGCCCAAGCTGGGGGCCACGCCATTTGGCTATCAGGTTGCCGAGCAGTTTGGTCTCAGCATGGTGCCGACTACGGCTGGCCTGGTGCCTTTTACCCTGCATGTGGCCGACAAGGATGCGTTTGCGGACTTATCCGGAATAGCCGTTCCAGCCGTGGTCACCGCGGAAGACGGCACCAGTTTTAAAGAAAATATTCTCTTCACACACCGGGGGCTGTCCGGTCCGGCGATTTTGCAAATTTCATCCTACTGGAAGCCGGGACAGGCGGTTTCTGTCGACTTATTGCCGACACTGAGCCTGGATGAAACCCTGCAGGCGATGCGTGAAAAGCACCCGAATCAAAGCCTGAAAAACTCACTGTCCCGTTTGCTGCCGAAGCGCCTGGTCGAAGCCCTGATTGAACGGGGAGATCTCGAAGACAAGCCGCTCAAGCAGCTCAATCCAAAAGAAGTGCAGGCGCTGCACGACTATTTCCATCAGTGGCAAATTGCCCCGAACGGTACGGAAGGCTACCGCACCGCTGAAGTGACCCTCGGCGGTGTCGATACCGACGGACTGTCTTCCAAAACCATGGAAGCCAAGTCCGTTCCCGGCCTGTATTTCATCGGTGAAGTGATGGACGTCAGTGGCTGGCTGGGCGGCTACAACTTCCAGTGGGCCTGGAGCTCTGGTTTTGTTGCGGGACAGCATGTTTAAGTGGGTGCAGAGGCAATAAAGTTTGCCTGTAGTGTGATCAATGACATGAAGGAAACCCAGATCTGATTTCCGGAGAAAAATCTGCGGAAGTACGACTGAAAAAGATTACATTCAAGTGAGCAGTTGCTAAGCCTAAACGCAAAACAAGGACAACCAGCGCATGACCGATAATGTTGAAGACCAGCCACAGCCAAAAGAGCAAGAGGCCCTGATTGGTCGAAAGCGTGGGTTTAGTGACTTTGTGGTTTATGTCGATGAAAGTGGCGACCATAGCCTGACGTCTATCGATCAGGATTACCCAGTCTTCGTGTTGGCATTTTGCATTTTCTACAAAGCGCACTATCTATCCAATGTCGTCCCCCAGCTTCAACAGCTAAAGTTTGACTATTTTGGTCATGATTTAGTGATTTTACATGAGCATGAGATCCGCAAAGAAAAAGGCGATTTCACCACGTTCAAAAATCGAGCGGACAAAAATCAGTTCTTAGGTCGTTTAAGTGAAATCATCGATGACAGTAACTTTATTCTTGCTTCCTGCGTGATTGAGAAGAATAAGATACGGCATCCTGAAGAGGTGGGAAATCCTTACCATATTGCTCTCAAGCACTGCTTAGAAACCTTGTATGATTTGGTCACAGAAAAGGGCCAGCAAGCGCTTGAGACGCACGTTATTGTTGAGTGTCGAGGCAAGAAAGAAGATAACGAACTCGAGCTGGAATTTCGCCGCATCTGTGATGGTGAAAATAAATATCAGCGAGATTTGCCCTTTAAGATCCGCATGGCATCAAAAACCTCTAATTCGGCTGGGTTACAGTTGGCAGATTTAGTCGCAAGGCCAATCGGTAGGCATGTGCTTAATCCTACTCAGGTAAACCAAGCATTCGATATCTTGCAGAAGAAATTTTACTGTGAAGGTGGCAGGTGTGCAGTTGGTCAAGGTTATGACCAGTGGGGGCTTAAGCATTTTCCCTAGTATTTTCGGGAGTCTATTTCAAATTTACCTGTCTCCAGATAGCGAAAAACCTCGATGATACTCACCGAGGTTCCAACGCCGACCGGGCACTCCCAATCCACTTGCGCTTAGTATAGTGGACAGCCCGGAAAAAATTCAAGCGCAATATTGCCACATGACGGGGTACATCATCTCCCCATGACGCGGGAGGATTACCTCAGCGGATTGTTCGCAATCTTCCTGGATTCACTTAGACTTTTGGTCAGGAGATTGAAAGAGACCCGTTTCGTAAAGCGGATCAGGAGAGCGCATGGACATACGTGAAGCGTCGCTGGCGGAAGCGGCGTCGGTTTTAGCCCGAATCAGTGAATTTGATCATCCGGAAACAGAAGAAAGCCTCGCGAGCCGGGTTCGCGGGCGTAGCCCTTTGATTCTGGTGGCTGAAAAACAGGGGGCGCTGATCGGGGTGAAAATTGGCTATCGCTTATCGGAGACCTGTTATTACAGCTGGCTGGGCGGCGTCGTCCCGGAAGGACGACAGCAAGGTGTTGCTCAGGCACTCATGCAGGCACAGGAAGCCTGGGTGAAAGCGCAGGGCTATCAGGAACTCCGGGTGAAGTCCCGAAACCGTTTTCCTTCGATGCTCAGATTATTGCTGCGTAATGGCTATCAGATTGAGCACATGGAAAAGAAAGACGGCATTGAGGATTACCGCCTGCATTTCGTGAAGTTTGGTTTGGATCGGCCTAAATGAAAATAATTCTCAAATAGTGCTTGATCTGTAAATGAGAATGGTTACTATTACCTTGCTTTCAGCGGAAACATACAGCAAGAGGTTTCCTGTCTGATGGCACGACATTGCTCACATTGCTTCCAGTGTACTTCAGCGAATCGCAGAGGTGACGTGTAGGGCGACATCTTCTGCTTCATTTTGCTCAGCGGTGCTTGTTATCAGGCACCGCTTTTTTCTTTGTTGTCGCTAGCATCTCAGCCCAAGGGGATCCGTTCAGAGAGAAGTCCTTGATATTTCAGCTAAATGAAAATTATTCTCAATCAGTGCTTGCAAATGGAATGAGAATGGTTATTATTAACTTGCACTCAGCGGGAAACACCAAGCAGTATTCTTTTCCGATGAAGGCACGACATTGCTCACATTGCTTCCAGTAATACAGCTTCGGTTGGGTTTATCGTGTAGGGCTTTAAACCGGGACCAATTCTGCTGAGCGGCGCTTTTCTTGAAGCGCCGCTTTTTCTTTTTCAGGCCATTTTCACCAGATGTTGTACCAGCTTGTTGATCCCGCTGGCGGCTTCCGAAATACTGCCGGCCATCATATAGGCGGGCGTACTCAGCAGGCAGCGTTCCTGATCCAGTACAAATTCATCCACAGGACACTCAATGTGATCGCCGCCCATGGCGCGAAAAGCACTGGCAACGTCTTTATCATGCCCGATGGTTCCTTTCGCATCTTTCCCGTAAATCTGTGGGATCAAGACCGGCGCAATACACAGGTAGCCCGCTGGTTTTTGTGCTTTGGCAAACTCCTGACAGGCCCGTTTGACTTCAGGGTGGATCTGACACTGTGCGCCCTGAAAGGCAAAGTCGGATAGATTTTTGGCTGCGCCAAAGCCACCAGGTAAAAGCAACGCATCAAAATCACGGGCACTGAGCTCGGTGATATTCTGGATCTGACCCCGGGCGATCCGAGACGCTTCCACCAGCACATTACGGGTTTCATGCATGGGTTCGCCGGTCATGTGATTGATCACATGGTGTTGATCCATATCCGGCGCAAAACAGTGCCAGCTTGCACCAGCCTGTTCAATTGCATGGAGCGCCAGAACAGCTTCATGGATCTCACTGCCGTCAAAGACACCGGCGCCGCTTAAAATCACTGCAACCTTCTTCATCTTGGTCTCCTTTTTGTTCAGTCTTGGGGAATTTGGCATCGCTTTGAGTGATTACACCGCCATCTGATAACTTTTTCCACATTTCATGATCATTTAAGGATCTTGGATCACATTTATTTTTTATTGGTAAGCTTTTGTTTTAAATGAAAATAAAATTATAAACCCAACAAAAATGTGAAAATGATCATCAGGCTTATTTTAAAAACTAACAAACTTATCCACAGGTTCGGGGGGATGAAAAGGAAAAAACTTCGGTTAACACTTGCCACGTCTCATGGCATGCTAAGGCCCTGATCCTTTTATCTCCCAGATACAGATAATCCATTATGGCAACGATTCCTGAAAACCCACTGATCCTGATCGATGGCTCCTCGTATCTTTACCGCGCTTATCACGCGGCACCGAACTTCACGAACTCAGACGGTGAACCGACCGGTGCCGTCTATGGTGTGGTCAACATGCTGCGCAGTTTGCTGCGTCAGTTTGCCACCGAACATATTGCTGTCGTGTTTGATGCGAAAGGAAAGACCTTTCGTGACGAGCTCTATCCCGAGTATAAAGCGCATCGGCCTCCGATGCCGGATGATTTGCGTGCCCAGATTGAGCCGCTGCACGCCATCATTAAAGCCATGGGGCTGCCCCTGATTTGTGAGCCGGGTGTGGAAGCGGACGATGTGATCGGAACGCTGGCCTGTCAGGCATCTCAGGCGGGTATGCCTGTGCTGATCAGTACCGGTGATAAAGACATGGCCCAGCTGGTGGATGACAACATCACGCTGATCAACACCATGACCGGCGTGGTGATGGATGCTGATGGGGTGCGGGAAAAATTCGGGATTGGTCCGGAACTGATCATCGATTATCTGGCGCTGATGGGAGATAAAGTCGATAACATTCCGGGGGTTCCCGGCGTGGGCGATAAAACGGCAACGGCCTTGCTGACAGGCATCGGCGGCCTGAAAGATTTATATGACCATCTGGATGCGATTCCGGCGCTGGGTTTCCGGGGTTCGAAAACCATGCCGAAAAAGCTGGAAGAGCATCGTGAAGCTGCGTTTATGTCTTACGAGCTGGCGACAATCAAGCTGGATGTTGAACTGGAATTCAGTCCGCAGGATCTGCAGAAAGGCACGCCGGATACCGACGAGCTGACCCGGTTGTTCGGAAAACTGCAATTCCGTCGCTGGTTGGCTGAAATGCTGGATGGCAGCGATGGCCGGATTGTCGCGGATGGGGCCGCCACGATTGCGACAGAAGAAGCGCAGGAAGTGGCGAATACACCAGCCCCTGTGATTGATCGCAGTGGTTATGAAGTGGTACTGGATGAAGCACGTTTTGCTGAGTGGCTGACAATCCTGAAAAATTCGGATGTTTTTGCGTTCGATACCGAAACCGACAGTCTGGATTATATGGTCGCGAACCTGGTTGGCGTGTCCTTTGCGGTTGAAGAAGGGAAAGCGGCTTACGTGCCGGTTGCCCACGACTATCTGGATGCCCCGCAGCAACTGGATCGCAATTGGGTGATTGCGCAGCTCAAGCCGTTACTGGAAGATCCGGAGCAGGCAAAAGTCGGCCAGAACCTGAAGTATGATGCCAGTGTGCTGGCTCGCTATGATGTGGCGATGCAGGGTATTCGCTTTGACACCATGCTGGAATCTTATGTGTATAACAGTGTGGTGGGCCGGCATGATATGGACAGTCTGTCACTGCGTTATCTGGAACACAAAACCATCAGTTTTGAAGAGATTGCCGGTAAAGGTAAAAAGCAGCTGACGTTCAATCAGATCGATCTGGAGCAGGCGGGACCGTATGCGGCCGAAGATGCGGATATCACCTTGCGTCTTCATAACCTGCTGATAGCGAAACTGAATGCGGATCCAAAGCTGAAGTCGGTATTTGAAACCATTGAAATGCCGCTGGTGCCGGTCCTGTCCCGCGTGGAGCGTACCGGCGTCTTGCTGGATGTTGCAAAACTGCATCAGCAGTCAGACGAAATTGCCAAGCGACTGGATGAAATTCAGGCGGATGCTTATGAGGTTGCCGGCGAGGAATTCAATCTCAGCTCACCCAAGCAGTTGCAGGCGATTCTGTTTGAGAAAATGGGCTTGCCTGTGGTGAAGAAAACCCCGTCTGGCACCCCATCCACCAATGAAGAAGTGCTGCAGGAACTGGCGCTGGATTATCCGCTGCCGAAACTGATCCTGGAGCATCGCGGTCTGGCCAAACTGAAGTCCACCTATACCGATAAACTGCCACGGATGATTAATCCGACAACCAAGCGGGTCCATACCTCTTATCATCAGGCGGTCGCGAAAACCGGGCGTCTGTCGTCGACGGATCCAAACCTGCAGAATATTCCAATCCGAAATGAGCAGGGGCGTCGGATCCGCCAGGCATTTATTGCGCCGGAAGGGTATCAGATCCTGGCTGTGGATTACTCTCAGATTGAACTGCGGATCATGGCCCATTTGTCTGGTGACAAAGCGCTGCTGGATGCGTTCCGCGAGGGCAAAGATATTCACGCCGCCACGGCAGCAGAGATCCTGGGGATTGCGATAGAGGAAGTCAGCAGTGAGCAGCGTCGCCGAGCGAAAGCCATCAACTTTGGTTTGATTTACGGCATGAGTGCTTTCGGACTGGCGAAGCAGCTGGGCATGGGCCGAAATGAAGCGCAGGAGTATATGAACATATACTTCGAGCGTTATCCGGGCGTGCTGGAATATATGGAAAGTACCCGATCTCAGGCGAGCGAGCAGGGTTATGTAGAAACCTTGTTTGGTCGTCGTTTATATCTGCCGGATATCAAATCCCGGAATGCGATTCGCCGTAAGGCCGCTGAACGGGAAGCGATTAATGCCCCGATGCAGGGAACAGCTGCAGACATTATTAAGCGTGCCATGATTGCAGTCGACACCTGGCTGCAAACACAGGACAGCAGCCGCGTGCGTTTGCTGATGCAGGTACACGATGAATTGGTGTTTGAAGTCCAGACTTCAGCGCTGGATGAGGTGGCCAAATCGGTCTGTCAGCTGATGGAAGCCGCTGCTGAACTGGATGTGCCTTTGATTGCAGAAGCTGGCAGCGGTGAGAACTGGGATCAGGCGCATTAATTGGTCTGAAAACAAGCTTGTAATAAAACCTTCAAGAACCGGCTGCTGGGCCGGTTTTTTCTAATCTGAATCAGAGTTTACCGTGATTTTATAGAACAAAATTACGGTATATATGAAAAAAAATTACGAAAGGGTCTTTCCATCACTGCACAATTGATATACAGTGAGCGGTGTAGGGTACAGAGGTAAGATGTTCTATCTTTCAGACCTTTTGTTTCACGTTATTGGATTTGGCTGATTCAGCCGCCCTGGTCATTTGGCCAGGGCGTTTTTATTTCTGCCCTCTCAAACTGTACCCGCCTGCCTTTCCTGACTTTTCCCATGTTTGATGAAACCTGCTGTTTGCTGATTTTGGCTTGTTTTCAGGACAGATGTCTCATTTTATGCTGATATTTTCACCAAGTGACTTCTATTGGATAGAAGCCTAGCGCTTGCGTTTTTGCGGGTTTTAATCAAGCACATTAAAATTAGAGCAATTACTTTAAATTACCAGTGCAGATCGGTATACTGCTTGCTGCTTCTTGTTCATATTTAGTCTGGCTGTGCTTCTGGAGTGACAGTCGACCTATCCATGATCATGCCACCTGATTTTTTAGGTGGCTTTTTTTTGTCTTTTTGCCAGCATTCTGTAATTAAATTCCAATTTCAAAACATATGCAGAACGATGACCCGCATGGTTTCACCAACTTAATTTGTTGAATGAAACAATAGGCATGAATATTCGGACGAGTGGGACAAAACTGGCAGTTAACCCCGGGCGGAGCTAATGAATATCTGGCATCAGTGCGGAAAAAATGGCCAGATTGTGGATAAAAAACTTGCGTTGCGGGGGTAAATCATTAATCCTTTCCGGACAAATATAAAAACCTCCTATTTCTCTCCCGTTGCCCCATCGTTCCGATGGGGTCATTTTTATCCGGGTTTCGGAGACCGTCTGCAGGCTGGGTGGGTGTTCCGGATAAAGCAAAGTGCCTGGCGGATCTGCCAGGCACAGACGGAGATTATTCTGGATCAGCGGGGAAACTATCCTGCTCGTCAAAGTTATCTTCCAGCAAGGCTTGCTGGCGGGCCAGTTCTGGGGCAAACCAGACGTCCAGCTTACGGCGAACCTGATCCACACCGATGCCTTTCAGGGCTGAAAAGCATTCCACTTCAACATCGCCGCCAAAGGCCAGCGACGCTTCACGGATTTTCAGCAGCTGCGCTTTACGAGCGCCGCTTTTCAGTTTGTCCGCTTTGGTCAGCAGCACCAGAACAGGTAAACGGCTTTCGACTGCCCAGTAAATCATTTGCTGGTCGAGATCTTTCATCGGGTGGCGGATATCCATCAGGACGACCAGGCCTTGCAGGCATTCACGCTTTTGCAGGTATTCACCCAGTGCGGCCTGCCACTTCTGTTTCATCTCCAGCGGGACTTGCGCATAGCCATAGCCGGGCAGGTCAATCAGGTTGCAGCCGCCCACGACCTCAAACATATTGATCAACTGCGTACGGCCCGGTGTTTTTGAGGTCCGTGCCAGACTTTTCTGATCCGTCAGTCGATTCAAAGCACTTGATTTACCAGCATTTGATCGGCCAGCAAAAGCAATCTCAACACCCTTGTCCTGAGGCAGGTGGCGGATATCCGGGGCACTGGTAATAAAATGGGTTTGTCTGTAGTTGAGAGGGGAATTCACTGTTAACTCCGTCAAGTCTTCTGGTCGTCGACTAATTACTTTTATGCGAAAGTGTGTAAAATGTACCACTAACCCTGCTTGGTTGATGGTGCATTGTATACCATGTTGCTGAGCAATACTTGTGGTACTGGAAGCTCAATAATTATAAACGGAATGTCATGAAGAAATTAGCATTGATATTTACACTTCTTGCCAGTTGCACAAGCTGGGCCCAGGGAGATGTTGAAGCTGGAAAAGCAAAAGCAGCGACATGTGCGGCATGTCATGGCGCTGATGGTAAAGGTATCACCGGACAATACCCCAACCTTGCGGGTCAGCACCCACGTTATCTGGAGAAGCAGCTGAAGGAATTCAAGCTGGCGATGACAACGGGTGGTGAACAGGGGCGTAATGATCCTGTGATGGGTGGCATGGCGATGCCATTGTCTGAACAAGACATGGCGGATCTGGCTGCTTACTTTGGTTCCCTGCCTCCTGTGGAAGGCACCACCGTTGAAAGCTCGATTGAAGTTGGTCAGCAACTGTATCGGGTCGGTGATGCCGAGCGTGGGATCACGGCCTGTACGGCGTGCCACGGTCCTCGAGGAAACGGCACTAGCTTGTCTGGATTCCCGGATATCTCGGGCCAGCACGCGGAATACATCAAGAAACAGTTGACGATGTTCCGCGACGGCAACCGAAACAACGACATGAACGCCATGATGAGTTCTGTCGCAGCGAAACTGAGTGACAAGGAAATCGACGCCCTGTCTCAGTATTTAGGCGGTCTTCACTGATCCCGAACTCAGTATCGCAAGGCATCGCAAGCATAAAAGGCAGCTCTGGCTGCCTTTTTTATTTGGGCGCTCAGGGCGGAGACAGGCTGTCCATTTCTCAATCGGGACAGGTCTGCTATCATACGCGGCCAGATTTTGACTGAGGAGTAACCGATGACGGCCTGTACTTTATGCAACAGCACTGCTGTTGTGCCTTATCATCAAGACCGCCGTCGCCCGTACCTTCAGTGCCAGAATTGTTGCCTGATCTTCGCAGACCCGGCTTCACATTTAACGCTGGAAGAAGAGAAAGCCATCTACGATCAGCATGAAAATCATGTGGATGATGAAGGCTACCGCGGATTTCTCCAGCGTCTAGCGTCGCCGCTGGCTGCTAAGTTGCCGCAGGCGCCGCTGGACGGACTGGATTTTGGCTGCGGGCCAGGTCCGGCGCTGGCGGCGATATTTCGCGAGCAGGGACACCGGATGGCCGTCTATGATCCGTATTATGCCCCGGACAACCGTGTGCTGGAACGTCAGTACGACTTTGTCACCTGTACCGAGGCGATAGAACATTTTTATACCCCGGGCCGGGAGTGGCAGCAGTTGCTGTCGCTGCTCAAACCTGGGGGCTGGCTGGGATTAATGACGAAGCTGGCAACCGATGTCGCGGCATTCAGCCGCTGGCATTACAAGAATGATCCCACCCACGTCAGCTTTTTCAGCCGGGAAACCTTTCAGTTTCTGGCGCAGCGTGATGGACTGACGGTGGAATTTGTTGGAAACGATGTAATTATGCTGAGGAAAGATCAGTCATGACCCGTAAGAAAAGAAGCCGTAAACCTGGTTCAGAAGGCCCGGCGCAGTACGTAGAGAAAAGTGTCAGCCAGCAGGATTTGGATGGCCGTGTTCGCCAGAAAGCACGTAAGCGGAAAGGGTTGAAAGCAGGCAGCCGCCACTCTGATGGCAGCGCTCAGAACGCGAGCCGACAGGGTCAGGCCAAGGATCCTCGCCATGGCAGTAAGAAGCCGGTACCGCTGATTGTTGAGCCGAAACCAAGCAAGCAGGTTCGCCGCATGAACGCGGAACAGGAACTGGCGATGCTGGAAAATGATCCGCAACTGATCGCGCTGCTGGACCGTCTGGACGCAGGTGAAAATCTGGGGGCCGGGCTGCAGAAGCAGGTCGATCAGAAGCTGGACCGTATTGAACAACTGATGAAACAACTGGGTCTGTACGAGGAAGACGTGGCCGCAGATGATCAAATCGCCGCAGGGGATGCCCGCAGCGAGGAAGATCTGCTGGACGACTTCGAAAATGCCCGTTGGGATGATTTCGATAAGGAGTAAACCTTGCAGGATCTGAAACTCTGGTTACTGGTGGCAGGAAGCCTGATTGTGCTGGTGCTGGCGGCATACGCCGGCTATTTGCTGTATCAGCTGTACAAGCAGAAACAACGCCACACAGCCTTTCTTGCCCGGGCAGAGCAACAGCAGGCAGAAGCGATTGCCGTCCGGAATGCGAATATTCTGGAAAGTGTCTATATCATTGCGGAAGCCGGAAAGCAGGAGCAATGTGATATGTCTGAAATCGCCATCCGCTTATATAAGCTGATGACCGTTCTTCAGGCAGAGCGCAGCGTGAATTTTTCCGCTCAGTATCCGGCGCTGTATGAACTCTATCAGGTGGTGGAAGACATGCCGCGTGGCGACGCGCGTAAAGCACTGGCCAAGCAGGATCGAATGAAAGACGATCTCGTACGGATGAAAGCTGAATCGCGCCTGTTCGATGACATTCAGCAGGAGCTGGCCCAGATCCTGACTCAAAAGGCGTCCTGACCGCCGACCTCAAATTATCAGCCCGGACGATAGGACCGGGCTTTTTTGTTTGTGGGGACGATGTATTGCGATCTGATTTGTGATCGATCAATAAACACCGGCTGAGGCCATGCTAGCTTACCGGATTGACCTGAAGTCCGTCCGTGAGGAAAGCCGCCATGACACAGCCTGCGATGATTTGGGACCAGTCCCTGATCGAAAAATACAACTACTCTGGCCCCCGCTATACCTCCTATCCGACGGCGCTTGAGTTTCAGCCCGGATTTACTCCCGCCGATTTCGTGACAGCGAGCCAGCAGTATCCGGGCCGTCGTCTGTCGCTTTATCTCCACATTCCGTTTTGCCATACGCTTTGTTATTACTGCGGCTGTAACAAGGTGATCACCCGGCACGCCCATAAAGCGGATGTGTATCTGGCGGCGCTGGCGGTGGAAATCCATCAGCGTGCTGCGCTGGTCCGGGGCAGGGCGGTGAGCCAACTGCATCTGGGTGGCGGCACCCCTACATTTTTAACCAAGGCGCAGATTACCCGTTTAATGTCCTTGATTCGCGAACAGTTTCATTTGCTGCCGGATGCAGAAATCAGTATTGAGGTCGACCCGCGACGGATGGAACTGGACCTGTTGGATCACCTGCGGGCTGAAGGGTTCAACCGGCTGAGTATCGGGGTGCAGGACTTTGACAAAGAAGTGCAGCAGCTGGTGAATCGCGAGCAGGATCAGGATTTTATTGAAGCATTGGTTCGTCGCGCTCGCGAACTCGGGTTTCGCTCGACCAATCTGGATCTGATTTACGGCCTGCCCAAACAAAATACCGAACGCTTCAGCAAAACGCTGGCCGCAGTGCTGGCAATGCAGCCGGGCCGGTTATCTATATTTAACTATGCTCATATGCCTGCACTATTTGCTGCACAGCGTAAAATTAAAGATGCAGATTTGCCTGCACCTTCGGAAAAGCTGGCGATGCTGCACACTACAATCCGGACGCTGACCGATGCTGGTTATCAGTTTATCGGGATGGATCATTTTGCGCTGCCGGATGATGAGCTGGCGGTGGCCCAGCGTGAGGGCAAACTGCACCGGAATTTTCAGGGCTATACCACGCAGGGCGATTGCGATTTGCTGGGACTGGGGGTTTCCGCCATTTCGATGATTGGCGACAGCTATGCGCAAAACCAGAAAGAGCTCAAAGCTTATTATGCCGACATTGAAACGAAGCAACACGCGTTGTGGAAGGGGGTCACACTGACCGCTGATGATTTACTGCGCCGGGAAGTGATTAAAACCCTGATCTGCCAGTTCGAGCTTTCAACCACCGACATTGAGCATCGCTACGGGATCGACTTTGCAGACTATTTTGCGGCAGACTTCGCGCTGTTGCAGACCTTCATTGACGATGGTCTGGTTACGGTGACGCCGGACCGGATTCAGGTCGCTCCGAAAGGCCGGTTGCTGATCCGCAATATCTGTATGTGCTTTGATGTGTATCTGCGTCAGCGGGCGCGCCAGCAACAGTTTTCGCGGGTGATTTAACGGCTGTGTCCGCGAAGGGCTTCTGCATTCAAAAAACGCCCCGGCGGGTAGACCTGCCGGGGCGTTTTTCATCATGAATGACGGATTCGGCGTGGGTGATCAGCGGGTTGCCGCCATCTCACGCAGCGCTTTTTTCTCGCTGTCGGACAGGAAGGCAAGTTCCAGACCATTGATTTGCGCCTGACGGATTTGTTCCGGCGTCAGGCCAGCCTTTGGCGCAGCCACTTCGTATTCGTACGGCAGTTCGATGCCTTCAACAGCCGGGTCGTCGGTGTTCAGGCAGGCCAGAATACCGTGATCCAGGAACTGCTTGAGCGGGTGTCCGGACAGGCTGGCGATGGTGCTGGTCTGGATGTTAGACGTCAGACAGGACTCAATCCCGATCTTGTGTTCGGCCAGATAATCCATCAGACGTGCGTCTTCAACTGCTTTCACGCCGTGACCGATTCGCACCGCGCCCAGTTCCTGAATCGCCTGCCACATGCTTTCCGGTCCGGCAGCTTCACCAGCATGAACGGTCACCTGAAGTCCGGCATCACGCACCTGCTTGAAGTGGCCGACAAATTGATTGCCTGGCTGGCCCAGTTCATCACCGGCCAGATCGACGGCAACCAGATGATTTTTCTGGCTGAGCAATGCATCCAGTTCTTGCTGACAGGCTTGTGTTCCGAAAGTTCGGCTCATGATGCCGATCAGATTCGCCTGAATGCCAAAATCAAGGCAACCAGCCTGAACCCCATCCACCACAGCTTCTACGACGCCTGCGACTGGCAGGTTGTGCTTCATCGCCATGTAGTAAGGCGAGAAACGTAATTCTGCGTAATCGATTTGTGCGTTCAGGGCATCTTCCACGTTTTCATATGCAACCCGGCGGCAGGCTTCCAGATCGCCCAGGACCGCCACGCCCCAGTCCAGTTTGGACAGGAATGCAACCAGACTTGGCTCGGCTTCGACGATCTGAACGTGCGGACGCAGCGATTCGATGTCGTTGGCCGGTAGTGTCATGCCAAATTTCTGGCCCAGCTCAAGAATGGTCTGAATACGGATGTTCCCGTCGAGGTGACGGTGCAGATCGGTCAGTGGCAGATTTTTCTGAATCATGATGAGGTATCCCGGAAAAACGTTTGCCTCAGTATAAGCAAAGATGGCATGACATTCATCTGGGGAAAGAGATGGATCCGGCCTGATCAAAAAGATCAGGCCAATGTTTACTGTCTCTGTTGAAAAAAACACCAGTAGGCGTGGGGGACAGTCAGGCACCCGGTTGGATTAATCGCTGGCCATATTCAGTTCTTTGAGCTTGCGGGTCAGGGTGTTGCGCCCCCAGCCAAGCAGCTTGGCAGCTTCCTGTTTATGGCCGTGAGTGAATTCCAGCGCCGTATCGAGCAGGATTCGCTCAAACTCCGGCATGGCCTCGCCCAGCAGATTCTGATTGCCCTGTTGCAGTGCCTGTCGTGCCCAGCGCTGGAGCGACTGATGCCAGTGCAGTGCTTCTTCATCCCCTGCAGGCTGGCTGTCGGAGGCGGTCAGTTCTGGAGGCAGGTCGGACGGCAGGATCTCATTGCCGCTGGCCATGACGGTGAGCCAGCGACAGGTGTTTTCCAGCTGCCGGACATTCCCGGGCCAGTTCAGGCTGGTGAGCAGGGTTTCGGTGTCCGGATGCAGAGATTTGATTTCCACCCCCAGTTCATCGGAGGCCTGTTTCAGAAAATGGCGGGTGAGCTGCGGGATATCCTGACGGCGATCTTTCAGTGCCGGAAGATGCACGCGAATCACATTCAGGCGGTGAAACAGGTCTTCCCGGAAGTCTCCTTTGGTAACCAGACGTTCCAGATTCTGGTGCGTGGCTGCGATAATCCGCACATCGACGTTGATCGGTGAATGCCCGCCCACCCGGTAGAACTGGCCATCTGCCAGCACCCGCAGCAGCCGGGTCTGGATATCCAGCGGCATGTCGCCGATTTCATCCAGAAACAGTGTGCCGCCATTGGCCTGCTCAAACCGTCCCTGCCGGATGTTATTGGCACCGGTAAAAGCGCCTTTTTCATGGCCGAAGAGTTCAGACTCAATCAAATCTTTCGGAATCGCGGCCATGTTCAGGGCGATAAATTCTTTTTCTTTACGCGGGCTGTGGCGGTGCAGCGCCTGAGCAACCAGCTCCTTCCCCGTTCCGGATTCCCCGTTGATCAGCACCGAGATTGAGGAGCGGGACAGGCGACCGATTGCGCGGAAAACTTCCTGCATCGCCGGTGCTTCCCCGATGATTTCAGGCGCACGCTGAGTCTCTTCAGCGGGCTGCTGCTGGCGTTTCTGCTCCTGGCTGTGGGTGACCGCCCGTTCAACCAGACTGACCGCTTCATCGATGTCGAAGGGTTTGGGCAGATATTCAAACGCGCCTTCCTGATAGGCATTCACCGCCGCATCCAGATCCGAATGCGCCGTCATAATAATGACCGGCAGGGTCGGGTAATCCAGATGCAGGTCGCGCAGCAGCGTCAGGCCATCGGTGCCCGGCATCCGGATATCCGACACCAGGACATCCGGCACACTGCGTTCCAGTGCTTCGACGACGCTGTCGGCATCGGCGAAAGTTTCACAGCGTAATCCGGCTGCGTTCAGGGTCCGCTCCAGGACCCAGCGTATTGAGCTGTCATCATCAACAACCCAAATTAATCCTTTGCTCATCGCATGCCCTCCGTTGTGTCCTTTGTGTGCTTCCCGGGCAAAAAGGCAATGAGGATGAGCGCCCGGCTGCTTTGTTATTCTGTGGTTTGAATCGGTAAATAAATCGAAAACCGGGTTTGCCCCGGCCAACTGGTGACTTCAATTTTGCCGTGGTGCTGGTCAATTAAATTCTGGGCAATCGACAGTCCGAGACCGTTGCCGCCTTCCCGGCCAGTCACCATGGGATAGAATAGAGTGTCCTGAATATCGGCCGGGATCCCGGGTCCGTTGTCGATAATGTCAATTTTGGCAGCTATCCGGTGGCGCTGGCCGTGAATCATGGCCTGCAGGGCTGTCCGGGTTTGCAGCACAATGGTGCCGTGGCCCGGCTGCTGGCTCAGGGCCTGTGCAGCATTACTGACAATATTGAGAATGGCCTGTTCCAGTTGCTCCGGATCCATACTGAAATCGGGCAGGCTGGGGTCGTAATCGCGCTGAATCGTGAGCTTTTGATCTCTGTGGTCGAGTGACACCAACTGACGCACTTTTTCCAGCACCACATGAATATTGCCGACCGTCCGGATCCCGGGTTTTTGCGGCCCCAGCAGGCGGTCAACCAGATTACGCAGACGGTCTGCCTGAGCAATGATCATTTGGGTGTATTCGGTATAACTGGGATCGGGCAGGGTTTTCTCGAGCAACTGGGCGGCACCACGCAGGCCACCCAGCGGATTTTTAATCTCATGCGCCAGACCCCTCACCAGCTCTTTGGCGGCCTGCTGCTGGGCGTGCTGGCTGATTTCCTGACTGATACGACGCTGCTGATCGATGGGTTTCAGTTCCAGCAGGATCAGAACCTCTTTTTGCCAGCTGACCGGGCTGGCGTTGATTTCCAGCGTATGATGACGGCCGTCAATCACCAGCGTGACTTCACCATCCGTGAGTCCCTGACCGCTTTGCACTGTGGACTGAATCAGGCCCAGATCCAGCGAACTGTGCTGCAGTAAATCCGGAAACCGGCTGCCCAGCAGGCGCCGCTGACTGCAGGACATCAACTGTTCTGCCGCCGGATTGACGTAGCGAATCTTGAGCGGTTCATCCAGCAGGATCACCGCCGTGACCAGATTGTTGAGAATCAAAGGCATAAACACAGCAGTCACAGTTTCTTCCTTGTGGTGTGTCCCTGTTCGTGTCTTGTCAGACCCGGCAGGTGTATTGCACTATTTTGGTGCATAACAGTGTAGCTCGTCTCTCTGTCTTTGTGCAGTACTTTGCAGGCGGTCGCCGGATGGGGGTCTGGAGACGGTGCAATCCGGTGTTTGGTCTGTGTCGTACTGATCTTCTGGGTATCTCTGAAAGCAATAATGCAATAAGAGTGCCGCCTTTGCTGCGGGTGGTGCCCGCGGTTCAGCGGTGAAATCTAGGGTGCGTCTGAAGGAAGGCCGACAAAAAAGGCCTGCATGAGCAGGCCTTTCATCAGAGATTCAGTCTGTATTGCTCAGGATTAAACGGAGTAGTACAGGTCGAATTCCAGCGGGTGAGTCGCCATGTTCAGACGCTCAACATCTTTGGATTTCAGCGCGATGTAAGAATCGATGAAATCGTCAGAGAATACGCCGCCAGCAGTCAGGAACTCACGGTCCTCATCCAGTGCTTTCAGAGCGATTTCCAGAGACTCTGCTACTTTTGGAATCTCTGCTGCTTCTTCTGCAGGCAGATCGTACAGGTCTTTATCCATCGCTTCGCCCGGGTGGATCTTGTTCTTGATGCCGTCCAGACCCGCCATCAGCAAGCAAGCAAACGCCAGGTATGGGTTTGCTGCCGGATCCGGGAAACGTGCTTCGATACGACGTGCTTTCGGGCTTGGGACCACAGGGATACGGATAGACGCAGAACGGTTACGTGCAGAGTATGCCAGCATGACTGGCGCTTCGAACCCAGGAACCAGACGTTTGTAAGAGTTGGTTGATGGGTTTGCGAATGCGTTGATTGCGCGCGCATGCTTGATGATACCGCCAATGTAGTACAGCGCCATTTCAGACAGACCGCCGTACTTATCGCCTGCAAACAGGTTCTGGCCGTCTTTTGCCAGAGACTGGTGCACGTGCATCCCGCTGCCGTTGTCGCCAACCAGTGGCTTCGGCATGAAGGTTGCTGTTTTACCAAATGCGTGCGCGACGTTATGCACAACATACTTGTAGATCTGGATTTCATCCGCTTTGGAAGTCAGGGTGTTGAAACGGGTTGCGATTTCGTTCTGACCCGCAGTGGCCACTTCGTGGTGGTGCGCTTCAACAACCAGGCCCATTTCTTCCATGATCAGACACATGGCAGAACGGATGTCTTGAGATGAGTCAACCGGTGCAACCGGGAAGTAACCGCCTTTCACGCCAGGACGGTGACCTTTGTTACCCCCTTCAACGCTGGTGCCTGTGTTCCATGCAGCTTCAATGTCGTCAATTTTGAAGAAAGAACCGGACATATCAGTTGCAAACTTCACGTCGTCGAACAGGAAGAATTCTGGCTCTGGGCCAATCAGCACTGTATCTGCGATACCTGTGCTGCGCATGTACTCTTCTGCACGCTTGGCAATGGAACGCGGATCGCGGTCGTAACCTTGCATGGTTGCAGGTTCCAGGATGTCGCAACGAATGTTCAGGGTTGCATCTTCAGTAAACGGATCCAGCACAGCAGTAGTTGCATCCGGCATCATGACCATGTCAGATTCGTTAATGCCTTTCCAGCCAGCGACCGAAGAACCGTCGAACATTTTACCGTCTTCGAAGAAGTCAGCGTCGATCTGGTGAGCGGGGATAGAGATGTGTTGCTCTTTACCTTTGGTATCGGTAAAGCGTAGGTCAACAAATTTAACTTCGTTTTCCTGGATCAACGCGAGTACGTTTTCTACTGACATCTTAAGTAACCTCCGGTGTTAGATTTGGGCAACTGGCCGCAAAAAATATTTGGAAGGGAACAGTCATGTGCTCCGATACCAAGAATATTGCGAAATCCATGCCAACTTTTAAAAGCCCCAAAATTGCTCTGTTTACGCCCTGTCATGGCGCTCAGTACCGAAAAACTTGGGCTTCCGTGCACTGTTATGGTGAGGTCGCGCACCAATATGGTGCAATTTGGGGTTCATCTCCCGCTTTGCGGCCTGTGCAAACAGACTGTCAAAGACTTCGGCTATATTTAGCCCACGCAGGTGAATTGTCAATCACCTGCGTGGCGGGCGGGTTGCACTATAAAAGATCAGTCCGACAGGGTTCAATCTAATTGGCTGTTTTTAATCATTTTTTTGTGTTTTTCTCATCGGGCGCTGCCAGTTTGGTTCCGATGCGATGATATAAATCACATAATTGCTGGGTTTTGGCGTAAAATCTGGTAGATTATGAGCCGTTTTTTTAATCAGTGATGCCCTGTGATCAGGGAGTCGCAATAGCTGAGTGAATGCCAAATCCATGTCTAATCCACAGATCGACAAATTACGTAATATCGCAATCATTGCGCACGTAGACCACGGTAAAACGACCCTGGTAGATAAACTGCTGCAGCAATCAGGTACTCTGGACTCCCGTGGCGGCGTTGAAGAACGCGTGATGGACTCCAACGATATCGAAAAAGAGCGTGGCATTACCATTCTGGCGAAAAACACCGCCATTAACTGGAATGATTACCGCATCAATATCGTGGACACCCCGGGACACGCCGACTTCGGTGGTGAAGTAGAGCGTATTATGTCGATGGTGGATTCTGTACTGCTGATCGTCGACGCGGTTGATGGCCCGATGCCACAAACCCGTTTCGTGACGCAAAAAGCGTTCGCACACGGCCTGAAGCCAATTGTTGTGATCAACAAAATCGACCGTCCGGGCGCACGTCCTGACTGGGTGATGGATCAGGTATTCGACCTGTTTGACAACCTGGGTGCTTCTGACGAACAGCTGGACTTCCAGGTGGTTTACGCATCAGCACTGAACGGCTGGGCGACACGTGAAGAAGGCGCAACAGGCGAGAACATGGAACCGCTGTTCCAGGCGATCGTCGACAACGTGGCTGCGCCATCTGTTGACGTTGACGGCCCGCTGCAGATGCAAATCTCTCAGCTGGACTACAGCTCTTACGTGGGCGTGATCGGTGTTGCCCGTGTCACCCGTGGTTCTGTCAAACCAAACCAGCAAGTGACCATTATTGGTGCAGACGGCAAAACCCGTAACGGTAAAGTCGGTACGGTCATGGGCTACCTGGGTCTGGAGCGTCACGATATCGATCGTGCCACGGCTGGTGACATCATCGCGATCACTGGTCTGGGTGAGCTGAAAATCTCTGACACCATCTGTGATGTCAACGCGGTTGAAGCACTGCCTGCGCTGAGCGTCGATGAGCCAACTGTCACCATGACTTTCCAGGTGAACACCTCTCCGTTTGCCGGCAAAGAAGGGAAGTTCGTGACTTCTCGTAACATTCTGGAGCGTCTGCAGAAAGAGCTGGTCCATAACGTTGCGCTGCGCGTTGAAGAAACAGAAGACCCGGACAAATTCCGCGTGTCAGGTCGTGGTGAACTGCACCTGTCGATTCTGATCGAAAATATGCGTCGTGAAGGCTTCGAGCTGGCGGTATCCCGCCCTGAAGTGATCATCAAAGAAGAAAACGGCCAGCTGATGGAACCGTTTGAAACGGTGACCATTGATGTGATGGAAGAGCATCAGGGCGGCGTGATGGAGAAAATCGGCCTGCGTAAAGGCGAGCTGAAAGACATGGCACCGGATGGTAAAGGTCGTGTGCGGATGGACTTTGTGATGCCATCGCGTGGCCTGATCGGTTTCCAGACTGAGTTCATGACCCTGACTTCAGGTTCTGGTCTGATTTACCATACTTTCGATCATTATGGTCCGCACAAAGGTGGCGAAATCGGTCAGCGCGTTAATGGTGTACTGATTGCAAACGCCGCGGGTAAAGCGCTGACAAACGCCCTGTTTAACCTGCAGGAGCGTGGTCGTCTGTTCATCGGTCATGGTGTTGAAGTTTACGAAGGCATGGTGATTGGTATTCACAGCCGCGACAATGACCTGACGGTAAACGCCCTGAAAGGCAAGCAGCTGACCAACGTTCGTGCATCCGGTACGGATGATGCGCAGGTACTGACGACGCCAATCAAATACACTCTGGAGCAGGCACTGGAATTCATCGATGACGATGAGCTGGTGGAAGTGACGCCGGAAAGCATCCGTATTCGTAAGAAACTGCTGACGGAAACGGATCGTAAGCGTGCGAGCCGTGGCGCGAAGTAAGTTTTAAAGCGTGCGCCAGCTTTGCTGGCGCCGAAGAAAAAATCCCCCGAATGCTGACCGAATGGTTTTCACCGGGGGATTTTTTTATGCCGGTTGTTTGGTTTCGCTTGCGTCGCTTAGCTGTGGCGGTTCAACTGGGAAATAAATCGCTCAGATTCTGAAATGGCCGCACGCATATCGCTGATGGCACGCTGAATATCCCGCTCCAGTGAGCGGAACTCACCCTGCAGCGAGCCAATCGCAGCCGCATTCAGGTTGTGCTTCAGATACAGGCTGTTGTCGCGCAGTGTATTGAGTACCGGCTTCATTTTGCCTTCGGCTCTGTGCATCGCCGAAATCATTTTCTCGTAAGAGGCGCGGGTTGCCCTCAGCTTCTTCTCGCTGTCACGGCGCAGATTGCTACTGGTATACAGACTCAGTTCCTCCTGCCATTCTTCAAACAGGGCATCGGCCACATCTTCAATGGCTGCAATCCGATCACTGACTTTATCGGCGGCGTCGTTGCTGGATTCGTATTGTGCATTGACCCGCTCGTAGGTTGTTTCCAGCTCACCGCCATCAAATTGGGTCAGTGATTGCAGGGCTTCCAGTGCAGAAGTAAATTGTTCCTGTGCATCTTTCTGAGCATTGGTCGCATCTTCTACACGGTCGACCATGATATCTCGTTTATGGACGCCGACAGATTCCATGGCAGAATAATAGGCACTCTGACAGCCAGACAGTAGGGTCAGACTCAGAATCAGGACGAAAGCATAAGGCATTGGAAAGCTCCTGGCTGGCGAGCGGTCAGTTGTGATTCTGTACCGGACGCACTATGTTCTTGATATACATACTGACGATGGTGAGGCAGATGAACCCGTACGCTCACCGTTTAAGTTTCATTCAACCTGCGATAAAAACAAAGATTGATCCAATATGCCAGATAAAAAAATGATACCCGGACCGGGTTTGCGCCAGACGGTCACAGTTCTGTTGCATTTTGTTCAGTATTTATACCGGAGACTTGACCACGATCGGCTGACTGTGACAGCCGGATCAATGGCTTATGTTACTTTGCTTTCTCTGGTGCCGCTGATCACTGTGGTGTTATCGGCCCTGTCGAGCTTTCCGGTGTTTGCGTCGCTGGGTGAGCAATTGCAGGCTTTTGTCTTTGAAAACTTCGTCCCGACGGCCGGAGATGTGGTGCAAAACTACCTCAACGAGTTTGTCGCGAATGCCGGGAAAATGACGGCGGTGGGGATTGGTGCACTTTTTGTGGTCGCCATTTTGCTGATCTCTTCAATTGATAAGTCTCTTAATTATATCTTTCGGATCCGCCAGTCCCGGCGTCTGGTGATTTCATTTTCGATTTACTGGATGGTCCTGACGCTGGGACCGATCCTGGTGGGCTCCAGTCTGGCCATCAGCTCTTATCTGGCCTCGCTCAATATAATGGGCAGCGAAACGGTCAGCGGGTTTGTCCGGCAATTACTGCGTGGCCTGCCGGTACTGATGTCAACGCTGGCCTTTCTCGGACTCTATCTGCTGGTGCCTAACACCAAAGTCCGATTGCGTAATGCCCTGATTGGTGCTCTGATTGCCAGTGCGTTGTTTGAGCTGAGCAAGAAAGGATTTGCGCTCTATATTACGAATTTTCCCTCCTATCAGGTGATTTACGGTGCGTTGGCTGTGGTGCCGATTCTCTTTGTCTGGGTCTATCTGTGCTGGTGTATTGTGCTGCTGGGTGCGGAGATCACGGCCAGTTTGTGTGAGGAAAAACACTGGCGTCAAGCGGCTGTTCCGGATGATTCTGCCGAAACGGGTCAGAACCGCCATTTGGCATCAGTGGACAAATCCGCCGACAAATCGGACAATCCTCCGCCAGAAGAGAAACATTCCAAGCGGTAGGGGAAATGAATGATTGCACTGATACAGCGCGTCAGTGAGGCCAGTGTCACTGTCGACGGCGCCGTGACTGGTGCCATTGGCAAAGGTTTACTGGTGCTGCTCGGCGTCGAAAAAGGCGATGACGAAGCGAAAGCGAAGCGCCTGCGGGACAAAGTGCTCGGTTACCGGGTCTTTGAAGATGATGCCGGAAAAATGAACCTGAATGTCCAGCAGGCCGGGGGCAGTGTGCTGGTGGTGTCGCAGTTTACGCTGGCGGCAGATACCAAAAGCGGGATGCGTCCGAGCTTTTCTGCCGGCGCAAGTCCGGTTGAAGCCGAACGTCTGTACGATTACTTTGTCCACGCGTGTCAGGAAAAAGACATCCGGACAGAAACCGGGCGTTTTGCGGCAGACATGAAAGTGGCCTTGCTCAATGACGGGCCGGTGACATTCTGGCTGCAGTGCTAGCCTACACTGATAAAGTCGACTGTAAACCCAGTGGGTGAGCCGTTGTACGCATGGATTTGAAAACTGGAGAAGGACCTTATGTTTCGACTGATCACCCCGCAAACGGATGTGGAGCTGGCGCGTTATTTTGATTTTCGCTGGCAAATGCTGCGTCAGCCCTGGCATATGCCGGTTGGCTCGGAGCGGGATGCTTACGATGCATTGAGTTGTCATCGCATGATTGTCGACGATGCAGGTCAGCCCGTCGCGATTGGCCGATTATATATGACACCGGAAAATGACGGCCAGATCCGCTACATGGCCGTCCATCCGAATTATCGCAACAAAGGTATGGGTGGTTTGTTGCTGATGGCGCTGGAATCGCTGGCCCGTCAGGAAGGGGCCAAACGTCTGGTCTGTAATGCCCGTGAAGAAGCCATTCGTTTTTATCAGATCAATGGGTTTAGCAATCAGGGCGAGCTGAATGAAGAACGTGGCCCGGTTCGTCATCAGCAGATGCTGAAGTACCTGGACCCGTTGACGGAAGTGGTGCGCCACCCGGACTGGTGTCAGGAACTTCAGGATGTTTGGCACTCCCAGATCCCAATCAGCGACAAAATGGGTGTAAAAATCAGCCAGTATACCGGATATCGTTTCGAAGTCTGTGCGCTGCTGAACGCGAACCTTAATCCCAGAGCCACCATGTTCGCCGGCAGTATTTTTACCATGGCAACGCTGGCGGGCTGGGGATTTTTGTGGATGTTGCTGAAAGAGCGCCAGCTCCAAGCGGATATCATGCTGGTCGACAGTAAAATTCGCTATTCTGCACCGGTGACAGCTCGGCCTCGCGCTGTCACCGGGGTGGAAACCCTGACCGGCGATCTGGATCGGATTGCCAACGGTCGCAAGGGGCGTATGGTGGTCGAGGTACAGGTGTTCAGTGGTGAAACCCTCGCGGCAACGTTCACCGGGACTTATATGCTGTTCCGCTCACAGGAAGAGACCATAGTCTCCTGCTGATCATTGTGCCAGCGCCGGGTGATCTGCTGACAGCCATCACTGGCGTTCAGTTGGATAGCCCGGTCTGACGGCGTCGCCAAATCCCATTCTCCGGTCAGATCTGCCTGTAATTGCTCGCTCTGGAATTGCATCGGACTAAGACGAATGCGTCCGCGGTCTGCACGGATTTGTACCGGACTGAGTGTCACCGGCATCTGGGTCGATATGTCTTCTGCACCTGATTGGGGCAGCGTCAGTGCGCTGAGTTGTTGCCAGCGATCCAGAACCGTGGCTTCCGGCTGCGTCAGGGCCAGTTTCCGGAATGAGGCATCCAGTTCTCCCTGCAGGCTGTAGGCCAGACCGCGATGAAATTCACCCAGCCCGCTGGCCTTGGCGGTGAGGTCGATTGCGCCCTGCAACGGCAATGGTAGCCCCAGCCATTGCGTCAGCAATTGCGCCGGCAGACTGTCACCCGATAGTTTGAACTGCCAGGGCCAGCCGGATTCATTGAGATGAATGTCTCCTTTGCCTTCCAGCAGCCCTTCACCAATCGGTAAACTGAGTTGGGTGATCTGCCAGTGTCCGGCCTGACTTCGCATCGTCAGCCAGGGATCGCGCACCGTAATCTGGCGAATGTTGGTGAATCCGGCACCGGCAGCAAACTGACCCTGCCACAGACCGGGTTGTCCTTCCCGGAGTAATACCAGTCCGGTTCCTTCGAGATTAATGTCACTGAGCTGAAACGGCAGCGGTGGATAAGTCCCGGTCAGCTGACTGTAGTTGACGGATAATTGATCCACACTGAGTTCCTGAACCTGATGCCACCACTGGCTGAGTTGCGTCTGGAGCGGCGTTTGCGGGGCCAGATCGCCCATCAGCCAGGCCTGAATCGTTTCCGGCATCACCCAGCGAACGCCATTCAGTTTCAGCTGGTGCAGAATCACGGCATCCGGCGTCAGTGTGGCTTCGGTGCGTACATAGCCTTCCAGCAGCCGGGCGGAAAAACCATTCAGGTTGATTTGCCCCGGGGAGATCTGGAGTTCAGCAAGCGGGCTCTCCAGCAGCAGATCATGCCAGCGCAATGTGTCTGCATTCAGGGTCAGCCGTGCATCAGTCTGCTGCCAGAGTTCGCCTGGCCAGTGCCAGTTTTCCAGCGACAGACTGGCCTGATTGGTACTGAATTCGGCCTGTTCAACACTGCTGTCGAGCACATCAAGCCGGCGCAGCTCAAGGCTCAGACCAGACGACCGGACACGTTCAGTCAGGGTCTGAACAGCTTGCTGAGGGAAGGTGTTGTCCAGTTGTAAGCGGGTGGCCGTCAGCTGATGCACGATCAGGCGGCGGGCCTCAGAGAGATATTCGGCCTGGCCGTTGAACCCGGCATGACGCCAGTTGAAAGATGCGCCGTAAATTGTCCACTCTTTTGTGCTGCGCTCTCCGTCAATCAGAAGTTTGCTCAGGGTCTGATCCTGCCAGATGGCCTCATCGGCAGACAGACGAAAATCGCCGGAGAATGCCGCCCAGAGCGGCCCCCGGTTGTGCCATTGATCCAGCTCCAAACGGGCATTGTTCAACTGAATTTCGGGGGTCTTCAGATTGAGTTCGGTCAGCGCCAGGCGTTGTGCACTGATGTGCGGCGCGTGCTGCTCAAATTCAGGCAGGCTGTTTAGGGTGAGTCCCTGAATTAACAAACTGTCAAAATGCCAGCCGTCACGGATGAGCGTCTGGGGAGCCAGCCAGAGGTCGATGACCTCAGCCTGCAACGGTAACTCGCCATCGCGGTGCCAAATTGGCTGAATCAGGCGCAGGTGACGGGGATCGCTTTGAATGGAGTATTCAATGTCTGCGACCTCAAACCGGGCATCGCCGATCACGCGAAACACGGAATTGACCATGCCTGCTCCGTGCCGGGTATGCAGCAGGATCAGCGCAATCGTCGCTGCCATCAGCAGCAGGATGAACAGGGAAGCTATGATTTTGAAGATGAATCGCATGCCGAACTCCATATCAGCCGCCAAACCATGTTTAGGCCGCTGCCGGGCGATCGGGCGGTGATGAAAATCCTGAGAAAACTGCATGGTCTGGTCGGTGTAAAAAGAGTGACGGAATCACGGATGCTTGGCAAGAAATGCGGCTGAAATTTGTTGCTGATTTAGCGTTTCATGAAAGAAGTCGTTCGGGTGTGCGCTTGGTTCAGAGACAAACAAGCCCTGCTGTGCAGGGCTTGTGCAGACTGAACGATGTTTAATCGAGTTGCGGGCCGGCAGCAACCAGTGCAGCGCCCTGGGCATTGTCGGTGTATTTCTCGAAATTGCGGATAAAGCGCTGGGCCAGATCCGTTGCTTTCGCTTCCCATGCCGCAGGGTCTGCGTAGGTATCACGCGGATCCAGAATTTTCGGATTCACGCCAGGCAGTGCCGTCGGGACGGTTAGGTTGAAAATCGGCACCTGTTTGGTGTCGGCCTGCTCAATGGAGCCATCCAGAATCGCATCAATGATGGCACGGGTATCCTGAATCGAAATTCGCTTGCCGGTGCCATTCCAGCCGGTGTTGACCAGATAAGCTTCCGCGCCGGCTGCTTCCATTCGCTTGACCAGTACTTCGGCGTATTGCGTCGGGTGCAGGCTCAGGAACGCATTGCCGAAACAGGCCGAGAAGGTGGGTGTCGGTTCGGTAATCCCACGCTCAGTGCCCGCCAGTTTGGCGGTGAAGCCCGACAGGAAGTGATATTTGGTTTGCTCTGGCGTCAGCTTGGAAACCGGTGGCAGGACACCAAAAGCATCCGCGGACAGGAAAATCACCTTGTTGGCGTGGCCACCGCGGGAAACCGGCTTCACAATGTTGTCGATGTGATACAGCGGGTAAGAGACGCGCGTATTTTCGGTTTTGGAGCCATCATCAAAATCAATGGTGCCATCCGGGCGTACAGTCACGTTTTCCAGCAGTGCATCACGGCGGATGGCATTGTAGATGTCTGGCTCGGCTTCTTTCGACAGTTTGATGGTTTTCGCATAGCAGCCGCCTTCGAAGTTGAATACGCCGTTGTCATCCCAGCCGTGCTCGTCATCCCCAATCAGCTTGCGTTTTGGATCGGTCGACAGCGTGGTTTTCCCGGTGCCGGACAGGCCAAAGAAGACAGCCACATCACCATTTTCCCCCTGGTTGGCTGAGCAGTGCATGGAAGCGATGCCCTGCAGCGGCAGGAAGTAGTTCATCATCGCGAACATGCCTTTTTTCATTTCACCGCCGTACCAGGTGCCGCCAATCAGCTGCATGCGCTCGGTCAGGTTAAACACGGTGAAGTTTTCAGAGTTCATCCCGTGTTGCTGCCATTGGTCGTTGGTGCACTTCGCACCGTTCATGACCACGAAATCGGGCTCAAACGTTGCCAGCTCTTCGTCGGTCGGACGGATGAACATGTTTTTCACGAAATGTGCCTGCCAGGCCACTTCTGTGATGACGCGGATACACAGGCGTGTATCCGGGTTCGCACCACAGTAGCCGTCGATCACAAACAAACGTTTTTCAGAAAGCTGGTTGGCGACCAGAGATTTCAGATCTTGCCATACGGCAGGCGTGATCGGTTTGTTGTCGTTATTTCCCTGGCTGGACCACCACAGGGTGTCGCGGGTGGTGTCATCTTCAACAATGAACTTATCTTTCGGGGAACGGCCGGTAAAAATACCGGTATCGACAGCAACGGCACCTAGCTCAGTCACTACGCCTTTTTCATAACCAGCCAGTTCTGGTTTGGTTTCTTCAGCAAAAAGGACTTCGTAGGTCGGGTTACGAAGGACTTCTTTCACGTTCTGGATACCATACAGGGATAAATCCAACTGTTGGGTAGCCTGGTTTTCTTCGGCGTGCATGACGGTCATCAGCGGCTCCTTGGGGGTAAGAGGTAGTATTGGCTGTCTTTTTTTACCCTGAAGTCAGGGAGGTAACTTTTGTTGTAACCACATACATAAAGTGGTTATTGAGCTGTATTTTTTATCTGTACCTAGCCTAATTTTACCCTGTCAGGAAAGGGGAATGCCAGTGTAAGTGGTTAATATTACTTGCTAATTAAGGTGAGTTATCCTGTAGGTACCTTACAGAATGCAGCAGAAAATTGTGTCGGAGTTAAAAAAAAAGCCAGCATGCTGCTGGCTTCTGTAATTTACTTTCAGTCTTATTCAGTGCTGAAAATTAATGCTGGGTCGATTGATCGCCTTCAGAGCCGGTTTCAAACAGGCTGGTGATGTCGATACTGTCGAAATCGTAACTGGTACCGCAGTAGTCACAATGCAGTGAAACTTTGCCTTCTTCATGCAAAATGCGTTCAACTTCAGTCCGATCCAGCAGCTTGATTGCTCCGGCGCTGCGCTCTCGTGAACAGCCACAGTGGAAAGCAACTGACTGAGGTTCGAACAGTTTTACTTTTTCCTGATGATATAGACGGTACAGCACATCTTCGGCTGTCAGTGTGAACAGTTCTTCGTTCTTCACGGTTCCGGTTAACTGCTCCAGATGCTCGAAATCGCTGATATCGCCTTTGCCGTCCGGCAGAATCTGCAGCAACATGCCCGCTGCTTTTTTCTGACCGTCCTGTTCGCCGGTGCGCAGCCAGATTCGGGTTGCCAGTTGCTCTGAATTGGCAAAATAACTTTCCAGACAGGCGGCGAGGTTCTCTCCTTCCAGCCCAACGATGCCCTGATAGCGCTCACCCTGATTCGGGGTGATGGTAATGACCATTTGGCCTTTGCCCATCAGGTCATGAATGTTGCCTTCAGCCGGGATGTCCCCATCCCAGCGCGCAACACCGCGCATCTGCTGGTTATGATCGCCATTAATGACCGCCAGTTTCACCGGACCGTCTCCCTGAAGCTGAACGGTAATCGACCCTTCGAATTTCAGCGTCGCAGTGAGCAGGCTGGTGGCGACCAGCAGCTCACCCAGTAAGGTCTGCAATGGGGCCGGGTAATCTTTGCTGCCGATAATGTGCTGGTAAGTGTCGCTCAGCTGAACGAGTTCACCCCGCACAGAAACATCGTCAAACAGGTAACGGTAAAGAGTATCGCTGGTCATGATTTTGTTTTCTCCGGCAATCACGGTCAGTGATTGCTTTTAAACTTAAGTATATCGCGTCGCTGCTTCTTATCCGGACGTTTATCCGGATGCGGGTTGTTGGCGTTGAGTTTGCGCATCTGGGCCTGTTGCTCACGTTGGGCAAGGCTGGCCTCGGTTTCCTGATACAGGGTTTGGGCTTCCGGGGCGCCACGCCTTGCGCCGGACACTTTGAGGATGGTGACGGTTTTTTCCTCATTGCCTTGCCGCAGTTTAATTTCTGCGCCCACTTCAACAAGTTTACTGGGCTTGGCTCGTTGGCCGTTGTAGTGCACTTTACCGCCATCAATCATATTGCGCGCGATGGAGCGGGTTTTATAAAAGCGGGCAGCCCACAGCCATTTGTCTAACCGCACGTCTTGTGCGTCGGATTCGGATGTTTGCCGGCTCATGTTCTGGCTCCTTACCCAAATGGGCGCTAAAAATATCACATCGGAAAAGCCGCGTCAGCTCTCCTAAATGGTGATGCCAGATCGCAAATTCAACAATGAATGGGAAATTCCTCACATGAAACAACATTCTAATTGCGAGAGTTGTGTTTTTTCGGTGAGTGGGTTTGCTATATTAACCTGTCATGCAACAAGATGAGTTTTTATGGGGACCTTTCATGCAGAAAACTGCTTGATTTTTTGGGAACCTTAACCAAGGCTGTCTTGTCATATTATTGATTACACAGAGTCTCGAGGCAGAAACAAGTAATGGATGTAGCGAGGGTAACAATGCATTGGCGTCAGGCTGTCGCGGGCAAACGAATGCCATCCATGCAGACCCTGACACGAATCGTGACTTGGGGGCTGGTCGTTCTTCTGGCCTGGATACTGGGCCGCTTAGTCTGGTCATTCATGCAACCGGTTGAATCTCCTTCCGTCTGGCAAGCCCCTTCGGTTCAGGCTGCCGCAAGTAAACAGCAGGGATTTCAGGTCTCCGATATTACAGGGATGGAGCTGTTTGGTCGCTATCGTGCAGATGCACCCCAAGTCACGCCAGAGCCCGTGAAACAGGATGCACCGGAAACAAAACTGAATCTGACGCTGGTGGGGGTCGTTGCCAGTAATGATCCGAACACCACTCTGGCGGTTATTACAAACCGGGGCAAACAAAATACTTACGGGCTGAATGAAGCGATCGACGGGACACGAGCCACTTTACAGGCCGTGTATGTGGATCGGGTGATCATCCGGAACAATGGCCGGGATGAAACCTTAATGCTGGATGGCGTGAAGTTTGGTCAGAACGGCACCGCCCGTGCGACGTCGCCTGTATCAGCACCTGCTGTACGACAGGCTCCGGAGCCTCAGGAAACAGAAGCCAACAGTGGGGATGAGCTGGCACAAATTAAACAGGAAATCATGGAGAAACCACAAAACCTGTTTTCTTACATTCGACTGTCGCAGGTTAAACAAGATGATGATCTGATTGGTTACCGGGTGAATCCGGGGAAAAACCGGGTACTTTTTGATGCCGTCGGGCTACAGCCGGAAGATCTGGCAGTGAGCCTGAACGGTAATGATTTGAAGGATCCGGCCGTGATGGCACGGCTATGGACCGAACTGTCTTCCGCCACGGAGCTTACGCTGACCGTGGAGCGCGATGGGCAGTTACATGACATATATATTGAGCTGCAGTAGCAGCCTGAACACATTGCGTACACACGCAGGAGTTTGTTGTGAAAAAATGGATGGGTAAGGGCACCCTGTGGCTGGCGGCCAGCCTGCTGTCAACGCCGTTGTTGGCAAGCGAATTCAGCGCCAGTTTCAAAGGAACTGATATTCAAGAGTTTATTAATATCGTTGGACGTAATCTGGAAAAAACGATCATTGTCGACCCATCCGTCAGGGGGCAAGTGAATGTACGCAGTTACGATCTGCTGAATGATGAGCAGTATTATCAGTTTTTTCTAAATGTTCTCGAAGTTTACGGGTTCGCCGTCGTTGAAATGGAAAACGGTGTGCTGAAGGTGATTCGAGACAAAGACGCAAAAATCTCTTCTATTCCTGTGGTTGACAGTAAAACCCAGGCACAGGGCGACGAAGTTGTCACCCGTGTGGTTGCGGTTCGGAACGTGTCGGTCCGGGAACTTTCTCCTTTATTGCGTCAGCTCAATGATAACGCTGGTGCCGGTAACGTGGTTCACTATGACCCGGCCAATATCATCATGATCACCGGCCGTGCGGCGGTGGTGAATCGACTGGCAGAGATTATTGAGCGGGTCGACCGCGCCGGTGATAAAGAAATTGATGTCGTCGAACTGAACAATGCTTCTGCCGCCGAAATGGTGCGGATTGTTGATGCGCTCAACAAATCAGCCGATGCCAAATCGACGCCAGAGTTCTTGCAGCCGAAACTGGTAGCGGATGAGCGGACCAACTCCGTGCTGCTATCCGGCGATCCGAAAGTGCGTGAGCGCCTCAAGCGTCTGATTCGCCAGTTGGATAAAGAAATGGCCAGCTCGGGCAATAACCGGGTGGTTTACCTCAAATACGCCAATGCCGAAGAGTTAGTGGATGTGCTGAAAGGCGTGTCGGATAACTTGCAGGCTGAAAAGCAGGGTAACGGTCAGACAGCCAGCAGTAAACAGAGTGAAGTCATGATTTCGGCGCACGCCGATACCAATGCGCTGATCCTGACTGCGCCGCCAGATATCATGCGGGCTCTGGAAAACATCATTGCTCAGCTGGATATCCGCCGGGCCCAGGTTCTGATTGAAGCCATGATCGTCGAACTGTCAGAAGGTGCCGGGATTAACTTCGGTATCCAGTATGGCTCGAAGGAAAATGGTGTGGTTCAGTTTGGTAACTCCAATGTTCCGATTGGCCAGTATCTGATTGGTCTGGAAGAAGCGCAGGATACCACCCGAACGGAGCAACGCTTCGACAACAATAATAATCTGGTCGATGTGGAGGTGACCGAAAGCGGCGACTTCACCACACTGGGTCAGGTGTTGTCGGGCGCGAATGGTGCAGTGCTGGGCCTGATCATGGGTGACTGGACCATGCTGGTGAATGCTGTGGCCAGTGACCGTGAATCGAACATTCTGTCGTCGCCGAGTATTACCGTGATGGATAACGGTGAAGCGTCGTTTATTGTCGGTGAGGAAGTTCCGGTTGTGACCGGTTCAACGGCCAGCTCAAATAATGACAACCCATTCCAGACCGTTGAACGGAAGGAAGTGGGCATCAAGCTGAAAGTAACACCTCAGATAAACGAAGGGGACTCGGTTCAGCTGAAAATTGAACAGGAAGTCTCGAACGTGCTTGGTGCCAATGGTGCCGTCGACGTGCGTTTCTCGAAGCGTCAGCTCACCACCTCGGTACTGATTCAGGACGGTCAGATGATTGCGCTGGGCGGTCTGATTCAGGATGAAACCAACGAAAATGAATCGAAAATCCCGTTACTGGGCGATATTCCGATTCTGGGGCATCTGTTTAAGTCCAACAATACCAGCCGGGGCCGGACCAACCTGATGGTCTTTATCAAACCCACGATTATTCGTGATGGGGTGACGGCGGATGGGATTACACAGCGTAAGTACAACTATATCCGTGCAGAGCAATTGTATAAGGCAGAAGAAGGGTTGCGTCTGATGCCAAGCACCAAGTCGCCGGTATTGCCAAAATACGGCGAGGATATCTCGTTGCCGCCGGAAGTCCGCGCCTTCGTTTCGCGTCTGGAGGAGCAGTAATGGACAGCATGCACCCGACTGAGCTGGTGCAGTTCCGTTTGCCATTTTCGTTTGCTAAGCGCCACAAAGTGGTACTGGAAGCGGGCGAGCAGGGCCGGGTGCTTTATCATGGCGGCCCTTTGAAAGCGGTCGTGCTGGCAGAAGTTCGTCGTGTTTGTGGCAGCAGCTTTCGCGTTGAAGAACTGGCCCCGGAGATGTTTGAACAGCGTCTGACCGATGCCTATCAACGTGATTCTTCGGAAGCCCGGCAACTGATGGAAGACTTAGGCTCTGACAGCGATGACTTTTTCTCGCTGGCGGAGGAGCTGCCACAAACCGAAGACCTGCTGGAATCGGAGGATGATGCGCCGATTATCAAACTGATCAATGCGATGCTTGCCGAAGCGATCAAGGAAGGGGCCTCGGATATCCATATCGAAACCTTTGAAAAAGCCCTGTCGATCCGATTCCGGGTCGATGGTGTGTTGCGGGAAGTCCTGAATCCGAGCCGGAAACTTGCGCCTTTGCTGGTGTCGCGGATCAAAGTCATGGCCCGGCTGGATATCGCAGAAAAGCGTGTGCCTCAGGATGGCCGGATCTCCCTGCGTATTGGTGGTCGTGCTGTGGATGTGCGGGTGTCGACCATGCCATCGTCTCACGGTGAGCGTGTGGTGCTGCGTCTGCTGGACAAAAATGCCACACGTCTGGATTTGCACAGTCTGGGAATGACGGCCGGGATTCATGAACATTTTCAATATCTGATCCAACGGCCGCACGGCATTATTCTGGTCACCGGTCCGACGGGTTCCGGTAAGTCCACGACATTGTATGCGGGCCTGCAGGAGCTCAATAGCAGCGAGCGGAATATTCTGACGGTAGAAGATCCGATCGAATTTGATATCGATGGCATCGGCCAGACCCAGGTCAACTCTAAAGTCGATATGACGTTTGCCCGCGGACTGCGTGCGATTCTGCGTCAGGATCCGGATGTGGTGATGGTCGGTGAGATCCGAGACCTGGAAACGGCCTCGATTGCCGTGCAGGCCTCGTTGACGGGTCACATGGTGATGTCGACTCTGCACACCAATACTGCTGTCGGTGCCATTACCCGTCTGCGGGATATGGGCATTGAACCTTTCCTGGTCTCTTCCTCTCTGCTGGGCGTGTTGGCACAGCGTCTGGTCCGGACGCTCTGTAAAGAGTGCCGTCAGCCTTATCTGGCAGACAGTGAGCAGAAAAAACTCTTCGATATGCCTGAATATGAATCGTTGACGCTGTACCACCCGGTTGGTTGCGAGCACTGTAACAATAAAGGTTACCGGGGCCGGACCGGGATCCACGAGCTCTTGCTGGTGAATGAACAGGTGCAGGAACTGATCCACGCTGATGCCGGTGAACAGGCGATCGAAAAAGTGATTCGTCAGCATACACCCAGTATCCGTGATGATGGCCTGGCGAAAGTCCGACTGGGGATCACCACGCTGGAAGAAGTCATGCGGGTCACCAGGGAGGGATAATGGCAGCGTTTGAATATAAAGCGCTGGATGCCAAAGGGCGCCAGAAAAAAGGGGTGATGGAAGCCGATACGGCGCGCCAGATCCGTCAGCAACTGCGTGAGCAGGGGCTGATCCCGGTGGAAGTCAGTCAGAGTCACGAGCGGGAAAAGCGAAAAGCCGGTGGACGTATTGCCTTTCGCCGGGGGATCAGTACCAATGATCTGTCGCTGCTGACCCGCCAACTGGCAACCCTGGTTCAGGCGGGCATGCCGCTGGAGGAATGTCTGCGTGCGGTGGCGGAGCAGAGTGAAAAAGCCCGCCTGAAAAATATGCTGCTGGCTGTTCGCTCCCGGGTCGTCGAAGGTTACACCTTATCCGACAGTATGGCGGAATTTCCGCATATCTTTGATCAGCTTTTTCGTGCAATGGTGGCTGCGGGTGAAAAATCCGGTCATCTGGATACGGTTCTGAACCGGTTGGCCGATTACACGGAAAACCGTCAGAAAATGCGCAGTAAATTACAGCAGGCGATGATCTATCCCACCATGCTGACACTGGTCGCGGTGTCTGTGGTGGCGTTCCTGCTGGCAACGGTTGTGCCAAAAATTGTGGATCAATTTGTTCATATGGGCCAGGAACTGCCGCAGATCACTCAGGTGCTGCTGGTGGCCAGTCACTTTGTTCAGAACTGGGGGCTCCTCGTTGTGCTGGCGATTCTGCTGTTGATCATGGGCGTGCGCATGGCTTTGCGTCGTCCGGATCTGCGGCTGAATTGGGATCGGCACATGATGGGCGTCCCTGTTATCGGGAAAGTGGCACGGGGACTGAATACGTCGCGATTTGCCCGGACGCTGTCGATATGTACTTCCAGTGCCATCCCGCTACTGGAAGGGATGAAAGTGGCCTCTCAGGTCATGACCAATACCTGGGTGAACCAACAGATTCTGGAGGCGTCTGATAAAGTGCGCGAAGGGGCCAGTCTGCGGGTCTCGCTGGAGCAAACCAAGCTGTTTCCGCCCATGATGCTGCATATGATCGCCAGTGGTGAGCGCAGTGGTGAGCTGGAGCAGATGCTGACCCGGGCGGCCGATAACCAGGACAGAGATTTTGAATCTCTGGTGAATATGGCACTGGGGGTTTTTGAACCCCTGCTGATTGTCGTGATGGCTGGGATTGTGATGTTTATTGTGATCGCAACCCTGATGCCGATTATTGCCCTGAATAACATGGTGGGCATGTAGTTTTTCCTTTGGAGGTTATGTAAATGCAACGTCAACAACGCGGTTTTACCCTGCTTGAAGTCATGGTGGTTATCGTGATTTTGGGCGTCTTGGCTAGTCTGGTAGTGCCGAATCTTTTGGGTAATAAAGAAAAGGCCGACCAGCAGAAAGTCGTGACCGATATCGGTGCACTGGAGCAGGCACTGGATATGTACAAACTGGATAACAGTATCTATCCAAACAATGAACAGGGGTTGGACGCGCTGGTGAAAGCACCGAGTCCGGAGCCGCGTAATTACCGCAATGGTGGTTACATCAAGCGCTTGCCACAAGACCCTTGGGGAAATGATTACCAGTATATGATGCCGGGTGAGCATGGTTCTGTGGATATCTACAGTCTGGGTGCGGATGGCCAGGAAGGCGGTGAAGGGGTGAATACCGACATCGGCAACTGGAATATGCTGGATTACCGTTAAGACACTATGTTCCGTAAGGCTGCCGGATTTACCCTGATCGAACTCATGCTGGTGCTGGTGTTGCTGGCAACCAGTGCCGTGGCTGTCATTCTGACTTTGCCTGCTCCGAAAGACGATGTGCTGAAAGAAGAAGCGCAACGCTTTCATTATCTGGTGCAGTTGCTGGGTGAGGATGCCATGCTCAACGGTCGTGATTATGGGGTTCGGGTCGACAGAAAAGACTACCGCTTTTTTGAATTGGCGCCGGAAGGCTGGCAGCCCCTGAAAGACTCACGTTATTTTACTGAAGTGAGTCTGCCCAATGAACTGGGTATGGACGTGAAAATTGGCAGCGATGCCTGGCAGGACGATGATCGTCTGTTTGAGCCGGGCTCGCTGTTTGATGAAGACCTGTTTGCCGAGGAAGAAGACAAACAGGCAAAACCCCCGCAAATCATCGTGATGGCGAGCGGAGAATATACCCCGTTTTCGGTGACCTTCGATGCAAGCGGAGAGACGGAGGTCTGGCGGGTGGAAGCCGATGAAGTCGGACAACTGCATCTGCTGGCGCCGGGCGAAACGCGCGAGGGGAATGAACCATGATGTCTGGTTTTACCACACGCAGGTCGGCCGGATTTACGTTACTGGAAGTGTTGGTTGCTCTGGCGATTTTTGCAACGGCCTCGCTGAGTGTGATGAAAGCGGTGGGCCAGCACATCAACACTATCGGCTATCTGGAGCAGAAAACGTTTGCAACCATGGTTGCAGATAATGAGCTGGCCCGGCTTCTGATGACCGGCGATAAACTGGCGTCGGAAAAGAAAGGCAAGTCAGAATTGGCGGGACAGACCTGGTACTGGTCTGTGAAAAGTACGAAAACTGCAGATGGTTATCTGCGTGCACTGGATGTGTCTGTGGCGACAGATGAAGCGATGAAAGATCGGGTGGCAACCCTAAGGACCTACATTGAAAACTGATTGCCACTCACGCCAGCGTTCAGCCGGTTTTACCTTGCTGGAAGTCCTGGTCGCCATTGCTGTGTTTGCCATGCTGAGTATCTCGGCATATCAGGTGATGAACGGCGTCCAGCGCAGCGATGAACAATCCCGGGAACATAATACCCGCCTGCAGGAAATTCAGCGGGCGATGGTGATGCTCGACGGTGATTTCCGTCAGATGGTTGCCCGTCAGGTCAGACAACAGGGCAATGCAGAAAGTGGCCCCTTACTTCAGAGTGGAGAATACCTGCTCGATTCCGCCAGCCATGGCATTATTTTTACCCGGGATGGCTGGCAAAATCCGCAGCAGATGTTCCCTCGCAGTGAAATTCTTCGGGTCGGCTATCGTATTGTTGAAGAAAATTTAGAACGGGTCTGGTTCCGGTATCCGGATACGGTCGTCGGGGCCGAGCCGCTGGTGCGTCAGGTTCTGACGGGCGTGACTGCCCTGAAATTCAGATTCTATGGCGCACAGGGCTGGCAGGAAAACTGGACGGATAACACTACGTTACCGAAAGGGATTGAAGTCACCCTGACGCTGAAAGACTTCGATAAAATTGAACGGGTTTATTTGTTGCCGGAGGCAAAGTTACCTTCGGGCACCAAGCGGGATGATGAGGCAGATTCATGAGGCCGTTACCCAGAAATCAGCGCGGCGTCGCCTTGATCGTGGTTTTACTTTTATTGGCCATGATGACCTTGCTGGCCGTTCAGATGACTGATCGCCTGCAACTGAATTTTTACCGGGTTGAAAATCAGGTGTTTAATCAGCAGGCCTATTGGTATAGCCAGGGGATGGAGCAACTGGCCAAAGTGGCGATTGAGCAAAGTCTGTCTGATAGCGACACCGTCAATCTGAGTCAGGTCTGGGCGACAGAAGGGCAGAGTTATCCGCTGGATAACGGAGAAGTGAAAGGCAATATTTATGACTTACAAGCCTGCTTCAATCTCAATGCTTTATCGGGTCAGACCCCGGAAAGGGATCGCACAAACAAGCCATTTCGGGTCCGTTTTCTGCAGTCTCTGCTGGAAGAAAGCGGATCTGAAAGTTATGAAGCGGAAGTCGCAGCAGACTCGGTCTGGGAGTATGTCGATCCGGATGAGACGGTTTACAGTGCTTACGGTGCTGGCGACAGCAGCTATGAAGGATTTTCACCTGCCTATTTACCGCCGCGTAACCTGATGGCGGATGTCACGGAGTTTCGCGCCGTGAATGGCGTGAGCGCCAAGATGTATCAGCAAGCGCGGCCTTTACTCTGTGCTCTGCCAACCACAGATTTGCTGATCAATGTGAATACCGTCAAAGCCTCACAGGCAGCATTGCTGGCCGGTGTATTCACTCCGGAGCTGAGCCTGGATGATGCCCGTCAGTTAATTGAAAATCGCCCGTATGATGGCTGGCAGGACGTGGATGCTTTTCTCGCAGAGGGAGCGATTAACCGGGTATCGAAAGCTGTCCGGGATCAGGCCAAATCTTATCTGGCCGTCAAAAGTGATTATTTCGAGCTGGATGCTGAAGTGACAGTAGACCGGGCCCGAATGCGAATTTTAGCCCTGCTCAAACGAGACGGGGAAGACAAGGTGACTGTGGTACGTCGCCGTTATGGAGGAATGAGTGAGCGAGTTTCTGACGATAAGGCTGAGTAGCCGTCCTGCCGGGCCGGTACATTGGCTGGTCTGGTCGCTACAGCAACAGGAAGTGATTGCTTCAGGTGAGCTGGCTGACAGCAGTCAGCTGGGTGAGCTGGCTGAATATGGGGCAAACCGACCAGTGTATTTACTGGTGCCGGGAAGTGATGTGCTGCTGAGTCAGGTATCCATTCCTTCGGGCTCCGGCCGCCAGCTGGCACAGGTGCTGCCTTACCTGCTGGAAGAAGAATTGGCTCAAGATGTGGACGATTTGCATATCCACATGCTCAAGCGTGAGTCAGACAAGGCACATGTTGCCGTGGTCAGCCATCAGCGGATGGAAGCCTGGCTGGCAGAGTGTGAATCCGCAGGTCTGACCGTCCGTCAAGTGATACCAGACTGCCTTTGCCTGCCAGCTTTTGAAAACAGCTACAGCGCTGCGGAAATTGAGGGGCAGTGGTTACTGCGTCAGTCTGAAACGCAGGGCATTTGTGCTGACCCGGATTGGTTAGCGGGCTGGTTGATGGCCCAGAAAGTGCCGTTGATCAGTCAGGTGATGGAAGAAGAATCTGCAGAGCTGCAGGCTGAAGATGCGGAAGCGGCTGCTGAAGCGCTGATGGATGAAGATGCAGCGCAAACTCAGACACGGATCCGGCATTTCACACCGGCGCCGCAGGGGATGCCGGGTCACTGGCAGGCCGAAGCGCCGGAGCTGGTGATGGCCTTGCTGGCAAAAGGAGCCAGTGAGAGTAAAGCAAGCCTGTTATCGGGGCCATATAAATTACAGCCGACCTGGCATAAGGCGTTCAAACCCTGGCGGAAAGTCGGCATTGCGGCCGCGTTAGTGTTAGGCGTGATGATTGCGGAATACGTGATCAGAGTTCAGAGCATGGAGCAGCAGGCGCAGGCATACCAGAACGAGAGCTTCCGGATTATTCATCAGGTGCTGCCACAGCATAAAGGGATCAATCGATCCAGTTATCTGAGAACCCAGATGATCAATGAGGAGCGCCGGCTGGGTGGGACTGAATCAGGTCAGGGGCTTTTACCCTGGCTGGTGAAATTGCGACCGTCGCTGAGCAAAGTGCCTCAGATTTCCGTGCAGAACCTGAAATATGATCACAACCGGAATGAATTACGCTTACAGGCAGTCGCGGGAGAGTTTCAGCATTTTGAACAGCTCAGAGTATTACTGGTGGAAGATTTCGAAGTGGATCAGGGACAACTGAACCGGGATGGTCAGCAGGTCAGCGGTGCGCTGGTCCTGAGGAGGCGAACGTGAACCAGTGGTTTAAAGCACTGAGCAGTCGGGAGCAACGACTGGTCATGGGGGGCGGGATTGCACTGGTGATTGCTGTGCTGTATTGGGGGATCTGGCAACCCATGGCTGAACGTGCAGATCGGGCAGAGAAGCAACTCGTCAAAGAACAGGAGTTACTGGCCTGGGTGAATCAAACGGCCAATAACATCATCAAGCTCAGAGCACAAACCGGGGTGACCGGGGCTGTAAATTCTCAGGGATTGAATCAGGTCGTCAATGAAACCACCCGGCGTTTTCGGATTGAACTGATCCGAATGCAGCCACAGCAGCGGGATGACAGTGTCCAGGTTTGGGTGCAGCCGTTGCCGTTTAATACCCTGATGAACTGGCTGTCTTTCCTTCGGGATGAGCATGGGATTGAAGCGCAGTTTCTGGATGTTTCCAAAACGCCGCAGGCCGGCGTGGTAGAAGTGAATCGATTACAGTTGGGACGAGGCTAAACGTGGGGTTTCGAGTGTTCGCCGGGGTAAGTTTTGTATTTACCCTTTTGATAAGTTTGTTGGTGCACTTACCAGCCAGTTGGTTATGGCAGTTTGTACCGAGTCCGCCCGGGCTTACGGTCACTGGGATAAAAGGAACACTCTGGGATGGCAACGCATCGCAGGCCCGCTGGCAGCAGTGGGACTTGGGAGAAGTGGGCTGGGAGATGTCTCCCTGGAAGCTGCTGACAGGGCATGTTTTACTGGATGTCACCCTGGGACGGGGCAGTCCATTGGATTATCGGGGGAAGGGCTTGCTTGGCGTCAACTTCGATGGTCCTTATGCAAAAGACTTTTCGCTTCATCTGTCCGCACAGCAGGTCTCACAGTTGATGCCTCTACCTGTCCCGTTAACCTTGGGGGGGAGTTTTGAGTTGCAGCTGAGCGAGTATCGTTTTGCTCCGCCATACTGCGAGACGTTGGATGGCCAACTGATCTGGCATGGGGCGTCAATTGGTACACCACTGGGCGAGATTGATCCGGATACAGCGAATGCGATGCTGAGCTGTAACGACGGTCAACTGATGGCAACGATCAAACAGGAGTCATCACAAGTGACCAGTGAGTGGCAAGCGAGCTTGAGTCCAAACCAAACCTATCATCTGAACGGCTGGTTTAAGCCAGGTGCTGAACTGCCGGGCGGATTGCGGGATCAGCTGAAATGGGTGGGGAACCCGGATGCTGACGGGCGTTATCCGATCCGGTATTCCGGTCGCCTGTAACCGATAAAGAATGAGGTGAATGCTCTGTAAACTTGCGGCATCTTTGTGAATGCGGCGTTTGCGGGCATTTTTTCTTTATTTCCAGCCAGTCTTGCCATTTAATACCCATAAGGCAAATGACAAGGGAACAGCATGGCGTTAGACAACAAGAAACCGACCATTCTTGCGACAGAAGTCGTGGCCAAATCGCGCTTGTTCAAGATTGAATCCTTAGATCTGCGTTTCAGCAATGGTGAAACCCGCACTTATGAGCGCATGAAACCCAGTGGGCGTCATGCTGTCATGGTTGTGCCGGTGACGGCAGAAGGTGACTTATTGCTGGTTCGGGAATATTCGGCCGGAACGGATCGGTACGAATTAGGCTTTCCCAAAGGGTTGATTGACCCGGGAGAGTCTGCTGAAGCAGCGGCAAACAGGGAAATGAAAGAAGAAATTGGCTTCGGTGCGAATCAGCTGGTGCCGATGAAAGAAGTGGTTCTGGCGCCTTCATATTTTTCCAGCCGGATGACCTTGTTCCTCGCTCAGGAGCTGTATCCGGAGCAGTTGGAAGGGGATGAGCCTGAACCCCTGGAAATTGTTCGCTGGCCATTGGCGCAGGCAGAAGAGCTGCTGACGCATTTAGATTTTGCAGAAGCACGCAGCATTACGGCCTTATTCTTGGCCCTGAAGTACTTGTCCTAACGCAGGAGTGTGAGATGGAGCTGTCCAGTTTAATTCCATCCGTCATTGAAATCGCCCGGGCCTCTGGTCAGGTCATTCTGGATATTTACCAGCGCGGTCAGTTTGAGAAGCAGGTAAAAAACGATAATACCCCGGTCACCAGTGCAGATCTGGCGGCTCACAAACTGGTATTGGAGCGGCTGGCTGAGCTTACGCCGTCCATCCCTGTGCTCTCGGAAGAAGATGCCGCAGTGCCGCTGGCCGAACGCAGTCAGTGGCAGCGTTACTGGCTGGTGGATCCCTTGGATGGTACGCAGGAATTCATTGCCGGTAGTGGCGACTTTGCGACCATTATCGCTTTGGTTGAAGACAATCAGCCAATCATGGGTGTGGTTTACGCGCCGGTGTCTGGCGTGGTGTATTACGCGTACCGCAACAAGGGTGCCTGGAAGATTACGCCGGATGGCGATACGGTCCGGATTTCAACCCATAAGCATGAAGGACCGACGCAGTCGATTGCTGTCGCGATCAGCCGTCGTCAGGACATCCGGGCAATCACGAACCGCTTGGATCCGGCACTGAATTACGATCTGGTGCCGCTGGGTTCTGCAGCACTGAAATCCTGCCTGGTGGCAGAAGGCGCAGTTGACTGTTATTTGCGTCTGGGACCCACAGGTGAGTGGGATACCGCTGCGACCCAATGCATTGTTGAAGAGGCGGGCGGACGGATCTTAAATACGCATCTGACGCCGCTTTCTTATAACGAGCGGCATACGCTGGAAAACCCGAATTTCATCACGCTGGGGGATGAGCGTCTGCCCTGGTCTGAGATTCTGACACCGGATAACCGGATGATGGAAGCCAGCTGAGTGCGGCGGGTGAAAGATAAAAAACGGCCCGCGGGCCGTTTTTTGTCAGTTAGGACTGTTCCCGATCGAAGATTCGCTGACAGGTTTGAATCAGACGCTCGGCGAGTGTGCGGCTGAGCGCCGACAGTTTGTCCTGAGCATGCAGGGTCACTTCCATATCCGGAACCGGTGGTAATCCGTCGTCTTCATCCAGAATTCTGTGGTGTGCGGTAACCAGGCGACGGGGAAGCAGTGAAATACCCAGCCCGGATTCTACGGCACAACACACGCCGGACAGGCTGGTACTGACATAGGCCAGTCGCCAGCTGCGGCCCAGACTGTCAAAGGTATGCGCCATTTCATTGCGATACAGTCCGCCGATCGGGAAGGACACCAGGGGCACCGGATGTTTATCGAGACTGTTGCTGTGCAGGCTGTCAATCCAGCACAGAGGCTCCGGCCAGTGACTGAGCCCCGGCAGGCTGCCCGGCCGCTGCTTGACCAAGGCCAGATCGAGATCGCTGTTCTGAAACTCCCGCCAGATATCACTGCACATCCCGCTTTTCACTTCCAGACGAATCCCCGGAAACTCATTCGAAAATGCATGCAGGGTCGGCATGATGGCATGGGTTGCAAAATCCTCCGGTACACCCAGACGGATGATTTGCTGCTCGGCGCTGAGGCTGGTTTGCGACACGGCCTCCGTCATCAGCTGCAGGATCCGGCGCGCATAGCTCAGCACGCGTTCACCCTCCAGCGTTGCCGTGACATAGCGGCCTTTACGCTGGAGCAGTTCACAACCCAGCTGTGATTCCAGCTTTCTGACCTGCTGGCTGACGGTTGACTGAGTCAGATGGGTGCTGTCGGCGGCACGGGTGAAGCTGCCGGTATCGACCACGGCAACAAAGCTGCGAAGCAGCACGGGATCTAAAGTCTTGTTCAGCGTCATCATTTTAATCAGTGGTAAATCCACTAGTCTGCATTTGTTTATTTAATTTATAAATCAAACTGCCATGACCTACAATCAGAACTCTTCCATAGTGAAACCGCAGTCTCAGTGAAGGCTGCTGGTGATGAATGGCGCAGTCACACTGCTATACATGAAAGGATATCTGTCATGGCTCGTAACACCTATTATGCCCCCCAGGGCGGTCTGCCGCCCCAAACCCAGATTCTGTCGGATCGTGCGGTTTTTACCGAAGCGTATGCCATCATTCCGAAAGGGGTAATGAGCGATATTGTCACCAGCTTTCTGCCATTCTGGGAAAACACCCGGTTGTGGGTCATTGCCCGCCCGATGTCCGGATTTGCTGAAACTTTCTCACATTACATTATGGAAGTCTCACCTCAGGGTGGCAGTGAGAAGCCGGAACTGGATGCGGGTGCCGAAGGGGTGCTGTTTATTGTTGAAGGTGAAATGACACTGACACTGGAAGGTGAAGAACACGCGATGGAGACCGGTGGCTATGCTTACTTGCCGCCTTCGGCCAAATGGCAACTGAAGAATCACAGTGATGCCCCGGTGCGTTTCCACTGGATCCGGAAAGCCTATGAGTTCGTCGATGGCATTGATGTACCTGATGCGTTCGTGACCAACGAGAACGACATCGAGCCAACTGCGATGCCGGACACGGATGATGTCTGGGCAACCACGCGTTTTGCAAACCCGGAAGATATGCGTCATGACATGCATGTGAATATCGTGACTTTCCAACCGGGCGGGATCATTCCGTTTGATGAAACCCACGTGATGGAGCATGGTTTGTACGTGTTGGAAGGGAAGGCGGTGTATCACCTCAATCAGGATTGGGTGGAAGTTGAAGCGGGCGACTATATGTGGCTACGTGCATTCTGTCCGCAGGCTTGTTACGCCGGTGGTCCGGGCCGTTTCCGTTACCTGCTGTACAAAGATGTGAACCGCCATATGGTGCTGAATCCATCCTCTGCATACCGGGGTAACCGCTTGTAATCACAAGCTCTGATTGAAAACGGCGCACTCAGGTGCGCCGTTGATCGTTATGGTGTGTCGTGTTCCACTGGCTCTGCCGGGGAACGGTGCTTTCAAAACAGGCGGTTCAGACCGTTCAGTGCCGCAACCCGGTAAGCTTCCGCCATGGTCGGATAGTTGAAGGTTGTATTGACGAAGTAGTCGATACTGTTGCCGCCATTCTTCTGTTCCATAATGGCCTGGCCGATGTGAATGATTTCGGCAGCACGCTCACCAAAACAGTGAATCCCTAGTATTTCCTTGGTATCCCGGTGAAACAGGATCTTCAGGCTGCCGACATCCATCCCTGCAATCTGCGCCCGAGCCAGATGCTTGAACTGGGCACGGCCCACTTCATAAGGCACTTTTTCCGCGGTCAGCTGTTGTTCGGTTTTACCGACTGAGCTGATTTCAGGAATGGTGTAAATACCGGTTGGGATATAATCAATCAACTGCCCCTGTGCCTGACCGGTTGCAATGGCCTGCGCCACGAAACGGCCCTGATCGTAAGCTGCACTGGCAAGGCTCGGGTAGCCGATCACATCGCCCACGGCATAAATGTTGTCGACTTCGGTGCAGTAGTTCTGATCGACAGACAACTGACCGCGGGAGTCTGGTGTCAGGCCGATCACTTCAAGGTTCAGGCGATCCGTGTTACCCGTCCGGCCATTGGCGTACAGCAGGCAGTCGGCTTTCATTTTCTTGCCGGATTCCAGATGCAGAATCACGCCATCTTCCGTGCCTTCAATCTTGCTGTAGGTCTCGCCATTGCGGATCATCACCCCGTTGTTCCACAGGTGATAAGACAGCGAATCGGAAATCTCGTTATCCAGAAATTCCAGCAGGCGGTGACGAGTGTTGATCAGATCAACTTTCACGCCCAGGCCGCGGAAGATAGAGGCATATTCACTGCCAATGACACCGGCACCATAAATGATGATATGACGCGGGTCATGCTGAAGCCGCAGGACTGAGTCACTGTCGTATACGCGCTCATGGGTGAAATCAACGTCCTTGGGGTGGTACGGACGTGAACCGGTCGCGATGACGAATTTATCAGCCGTGTAGGTCTCCGTACTGCCATCATGATGTTTGACTTTCACGGTGTGGTGATCCACAAAGCTCGCTTCACCCGAAATAATGCTGCACTTGTTGCGATCGTAAAATCCCTGACGCATCCGGGTTTGTTTGCTGACCACGGTTTGGGCATGGCCGAGGATTTGGTTGAAGGTGCTGTGCAGGTTTGGAGAGTTTTGGCTGAAGAGCGGGTTTTTGTTGAATTCGATAATCCGGCTGACCGCATGACGGAGCGCTTTGGAAGGGATGGTGCCCCAGTGGGTACAACCGCCGCCGACACTGCTTTCCCGTTCAATGATGGCAACCTGAAATCCTGCCTTGGTTAACCCCATGGCGGCCCCTTCGCCTCCGGGTCCGCTGCCAATAATAATCACATCAAAGTGTGAGGGAGTCGTAGGGTTTTGTGTGCTCATGGGCCGCCTTTCTTATCCGTTTTTTCTGTGGTGCGGAGTGTAACGTTTTCCTCCGCAAGGGAAAATCGTCACACAACGATAGAGCGCGGAGGATCACGTTGTGAACGGAATAAACCGGATTCATGTCCTTTTCGCACAGTACTTTGTGAGCAAGCTGGTAAAACCGTGACTGTGATTTTGCTTCCAGTGAGCCAGCCCGATAGTATTCCGACCGTCAAAGTGCGGATTGGCGCTGATCCAGTTGCGTAAAGCGGGTATAGTGAAACACACACTGGTAACCGAGAAGCAGGTATCCATGGGGATCAGGGCCCAACAAAAAGAGAAAACCCGGCGTTCACTCATTAATGCAGCGTTCAATCAGCTCAGTGCAGAGCGTAGTTTTTCCGGTTTGAGTTTGCGTGAAGTTGCCCGGGAAGCGGGGATCGCGCCCACATCTTTTTATCGGCACTTCAAAGATATGGACGAACTTGGGCTAACATTGGTGGATGAAGGCGGCTTACTGCTTCGCCAGTTGATGCGTCAGGCACGCCAGCGGATTGCCGAAGAAGGCAGTGTGATCCGTACCTCTGTTGAAACCTTTATGGAATTTATCGAAAGCAGCCCGAACGTGTTCCGGTTGCTGTTGCGGGAGCGCTCCGGCACGTCCCCTGCGTTTCGTGCGGCTGTTGCCCGGGAGATTCAGCATTTTATTGCGGAACTCACCGAGTATCTGGAAGCCAAAGGAGGGAGTCGTCATGAAGAAGCCTTCATCCAGGCAGAAGCGTTGGTGACTTTGGTGTTCAGTTCAGGAGCCGATGCGCTGGATCTGGACAGCCAGGCCCGGGCAGAGCACGCAGAGCGGTTGATTATGCAGCTGCGTATGATTGCCAAAGGAGCCTATTGGTATCGTAAAGAGCGTGAGCGGAACACGCTGGCGCATAAACTTAAATAAAATGTTGGTGAGAATATGGACAAGCAACAAGTGAAAGCAGAGCGCAAAACGTTAATTCTGTCATTGCTGGCAGGGTTGTGCGGTAACGCCACATTGGCCGTGTTTACGTCCAGTGCGGTCGCTTTTTCGGTGTTTCCGGTGATTGCGTTTGTGATGACGGTGTACTGCCTGTATCAGGATTATCTGACCCGCCCGATGTCTGAAGGGACGCCGGTGATTGCATTTGCACTCTTTTTGGTGGGCGCCTTTGGTTACTCCGCTTTCTTGCGTGCACAAGCGCCGGATATGGGCTCAAATTTCCTGCCGCTGATGATCTGCCTGGGCTTGTTGCTGTGGGTTGCTTACCGCATGGGCGTGATGAGCCCGAAAGCGAAAAAGCAGGATGATGCTTAAGCTTGTCTGCCATCAGCACAAGGTCGTGTGCTGACAGAACCCCAAAAGGCGCCAGTTTGGCGCCTTTTTTCATGGTATCCGGAAGGTTATTTTCGCTCGAGCAGAATGCCCGCTTCCATATGGTGGGTGTATGGGAACTGATCAAACAGCGCGAAGCGGGTGATTCTGTGGGTTTGACCCAGAATCTCCAGGTTGGCTTTCAGGGTGTCCGGGTTACACGAGATATACACGATGCGCTCATAAGCCTGCACCATCCGGCAGGTATCATCGTCCATGCCGGAACGTGGTGGGTCGACGAAAATGGTATTGCAGTTATAGCTTTTCAGGTCGATGTTGTTGTCTTTCAGGCGGCGAAACTCGCGCTGACCTTCCATCGCCTGCGTAAACTCTTCCGCGGACATCCGGATGATCTGCACGTTCTCAATCTGATTGGCGGCAATATTGAACTGGGCGGATTCCACGGAAGGCTTCGCCAGTTCGGTGGCCAGCACACGCTCAAAGTTCTGGGCCAGTGCCAGTGAGAAGTTACCATTACCGCAATACAGTTCCAGCAGGTCCCCTTCGCTGTCCTGTGTGCAGTCGACCGCCCACTCCAGCATCTTCTGCGCCACTTCGCCATTCGGCTGAGTGAAGCTGTTTTCAACTTGCTGATAAGTCAGGGTGCGATCGTGAACCTTGAGCTTTTCAACGACATAGTCCTGATCCAGTACAATTTTCTGCTTACGGGCACGGCCAATCAGATTCAGGTTAAAGCCTTCGTCATTCAGGCGTTGCTTCAGCTGTTTTGCTTCTTCTACCCATTGCTCATCTAACTGACGGTGATACAACAGCGACACCAGAACCTCACCACTCAGTGTCGAGAGAAAATCAACCTGAAACAGTTTATGCCGCAGGGCCCGGTTTGGCTTCATCGCCTCAACCAACAAAGGCATCAGATCATTGATCAGACGGCTGGCGGCCGGGAACTGATCAACGCGGTATTTCTGGCGGGTTTCCTGATTGAACATGATGTAGTACAGATCTTCCCCTTCATGCCAGACCCGAAATTCCGCGCGCATCCGGTAGTGCTGTGCAGGCGAGGCAAACACTTCCAACTCCGGTGTATCTAGGTCAGCAAACAGCGCTTGCATGCGCTCGGCTTTTTCGTCCAGCTGTGCCTGGTAGGTCTCGGGGTTGATTGGGGTTGCTGCCATGGTGTTGCCTCAAAACTGCTCAAAATAAGAGCGGAGATTTTATTGCATTGTTGACTGATGTCCAGTGAAAGGGGGGAGAAAAATGCTGCGGGCGCTGATTTGTCATGAGTAATAGCAAACTAAACTAGACATTCTGCCCGGTGAAAACTAGCATTTTGTTGCGCTGGCAGACCTGAATGGCAGGTGGGGGAATACGGTGAGAATCCGTAACTGACGCGCAGCGGTGAGAGAGAACGAAGACACAAGGCACTGAGCCAGACACTGTTTCAAGCGGGGTGCGCAAGGCAACCTGGCAGAAATGGGAAGTCGTTGTCCTAGGTGGTTGTTCAACCATGCTCTCAAGTCCGAAGACTGGCCAGCGACAAAGGCAGTATGGAGACTGCCAGTTTTCAACGCGATTTAAGGTATCCGATCAAATGAAAAAAACGCTTTTAGCAGTGGCGTTGGCACCGCTGTGCCTGCAATCCTCCCTTGTTTCCGCCCAAAACACGACTGAAGAGACCATGGTGGTGATTGGTCGAAGTGTTCATGAGAACTCTATAGAGAGTATTCCTGCGAATGTGGCTGTTATCAGTCAAAATGAAATCAAAAGCTCTGGTGCACAAGATCTGACTTCTTTATTACGTGGTCGAGCGGGCATTCAGGTCTCTGATACGAACAGCGGTCCTGTTTTTTCTCTTCGTGGCTTCAGTGGTGGTCAGGCAGCAAGCAATACCCTTATTTTAGTTGATGGTCGCAAACTGAATCGAAATGACCTTTCTTCCCCCAATTTAAATGCAATTGCTTTGAACCAGGTGGATAAGGTTGAGATTTTATCTGGTAGTGCAGGTGTCTTATATGGCGATCAGGCTGTTGGTGGTGTGATCAACATCATTACCAAATCTCCTGAGTCAACTGGCGGCAGTGTGGGTGCCACTGCTGGAAGTTATGACACCTATGGTTACCGGGGGGATGTATCTGGACGTATCAATGAAGATTGGCATTATTACTTAGCAGGTAACCAGACAAATAGTGATAATTATCGTAAGCATAATGCCAGTGAGGATGGCTCCATTCTCGGAAAAGTACAATTTCTGAAGGGGGATAAGCGATTCTTTCTTGAAGTCAGCTACCTCGATTCACACAGAGACTATGCAGGTTCATTGACTGAAGAACAGTTTAATGAGAATCCGAAACAAGCGAACCCCACGTTCCCTGATGACTACTCACATGAGATTTCTACAGTTTATCGAACAGGTTATCGGCAGAGTATTGCTCAAAATTGGGATATGAGTACTGAAATCAGTTATGAGGAGGCAGATACCCGGGGGATTTCTTACAGTGCGAATAACACGAAGAAACTAGACAACCTGTATGGAACGTTGCAGTTAGAGTCAGGCCTGCCTTTGCGCAATGGCGAAGTGAATATTTTACTGGGTGTCGATTATAGCGATACCGGATTTGACTATCTTGGCAGCTCTTTTGACCGTGATAATGATCAGCAAACGCTGAGTGCATATGGTCAGTTGAATGTTCCTCTGCTGGACGACTTAACGGCTTTAATTGGTGGTCGTTACAGCTCAGTGGAGGATAAATTACGTGATAAGACAGCTTATCCAACTGGACAGTCTATTGATAACGATGCTCATGCGTTGGAGCTCGCATTTAACTATTTGGTGGATGATAAGCAACGGTTGTATGTGAGGTATGATCAAAACTTCCGGTTTGCCAAAGTAGATGAACAAGCTTATACGTCGGCTGGCGTTGTTGGTTTAAAGCCACAAACAGGTGATTCGATTGAAGCTGGATGGTCATTTTCTGATAGTGTCCTCATGACAAGCTTGAATGTTTACCGCTTGGATCTACAGGATGAGATTGTCTTTGATTCAAGTGCTCCTGCACCAAACGGTGGTTTATTTCCCGGTGCGAATGTAAACGCTGATGCGACACGTCGTTATGGGGTTGATGTTAGCGTTGTGCGGTATTTAACCGACGCAGTCTCTGTAGGCGCTGAGTATCACTACGTCGATGCTGAGTTTACTCAAGGGCCAAACAAAAATAAGAACTTGTCTTGGGTCGCGCCACATACTGGCCGTGCATTCGGGACTTTAGTGTTCATGCATGACTGGCAGTTGTTTGCTGAGTCGGTTTATACGGGCTCAAAATATCGTGATGGTGATAACGCAAATGCCCAGGATAAAGTAGATGACTACTGGTTGTTCAATACTGCTTTGAGTTACACCGCGAATCGCTGGCAGGCGACTTTACGAGTGGATAACCTGGCAGATAAAAGCTATGCCAGTTCTGTCTATGATTGGGGTGCTTATTACTCCGGTGATGGACGAAAAGCGACGCTATCAGTCGATTACCAATTCTAACCCTCAGCCGCCTACGGGCGGCTTTTTTGTGAGTCTTCCATGAAACCCAAGAAAGTCATTGTGAGTTGGTCCTCTGGGAAGGACGCCACATTAACCCTGTTGCGCTTACTCGAAAACCCTGATTATGAAGTGGCCGGCCTCTATACAACCTATGTCAGAGATGAAGTGCCGTTTCAGGCAACGCCAATGGCTGTTGTCAGGGCTCAAGCCCGGTTGACCGGATTCCCGTTGATTGAAATTGCCTTACCTGAAGTGTTCCCACCAAACGCGGTGTATCAGGCACGGGTCGTCGGCGGGATTCGACAACAGATGCCAGACGTTGAAGCGGTCGCATTCGGAGATATGTTCTGCAATGGGATTGAAGCCTATCGCCGTCGTTATATTGAACCGGCAGGCTGGTCCTGTGTCTTTCCTTTATTAGGAGAAGACAGTCGCCAGCTTGCTCAAGAAATTCTCGATCGTGGCATTCAAACCATTCTGACCACAATCGATACCAGCCAGCTTAGCGGTGATTACTGCGGCAGATGGTTTGATGCAGAGTTACTGCGTCAATTACCTCATACAGTGGATCCATGTGGTGAAAACGGCGAATTCCATACGCTGGTGGTTTCTGCCCCCTGTTTTCAGGGCAGCTTACAGCTTAGACCCACAGGAATAGAGCGGCAGGAGCGTTTTCATTGTTTGCGCTACCAGATATTCACCTCAGACTGACATGAAAATCACACGACTGAGTTGGCTTTTCAGATGCACGCAGTATGATGAAGGTCCCTCAATCCTGTCATTCAGAAAGACGTTGTGAAAACCATCTTAATTTTTGATTCTGGTGTCGGTGGCCTGTCGGTCTATCAGGAAATCTACCGTCAAATGCCTCAGCATCAATATATCTACGCATTTGATGATGCGGCTTTTCCTTATGGTGAGCTGGAAGAGCCGGTTTTGATTGAGCGCGTTCTGCACATTGTTACGTCTTTATCGAATCAACATGCGGTCGATTTGGTGGTGATAGCCTGTAATACAGCCAGTACGATTGTCTTGCCTCATTTAAGAGCCAGTCTCACTCAACCGGTTGTCGGGGTTGTTCCGGCTATCAAGCCGGCTGCGCAAATGAGCCAGACCAAGGTTGTGGGCGTACTGGCGACACCGGCAACAGTCAAGCGGCAATATACACAATCACTGATTGCGGAGTTTGCTGCCGACTGCGAGGTGCATTTACTCGGCGCAACCCGGCTGGTGGAAATGGCAGAGATGAAACTGCGAGGGCACCGGGTCGACCTGAACGAGATGTCCGAGATCGTGAACCCCTGGTTGTCGACACAGATTGATACTGTGGTACTGGGATGTACTCACTTCCCGTTACTGAAACAAGAAATCAGTCAGGTTTTTCCTCAGGCAAAATTCTTGATTGATTCTGGCTCTGCGATTGCCAGTCGGGTTCAGGCACTACTGGGTACCGAACTGGATATCGAGGCAACTGAGTTAGAGCAAGGTGGTATAAAGAATCTGACTTACCACACGAGTGATAAGTCAGATCATCAGGCATTGAATGACAGTTTACGAGCTATGCAGCTCAGTAACGTGAATTGTCTTCACTATCCCCGTTCTTAGGTTCATTGGCTTCGCGTACTTTCAGGGTGCGCTGACCAAATTCCTTTTCGTTGAGCTGGCTGATCGCATATGCGGCGTCTTTGCTGCTCATCACGACAAAACCAAACCCACGGCGCTTACCCGTGCGTTTGTCTTTCATCAGTCTTACAGCAAACACTTCACCATACTCCGCGAACAGGTCTTTGACTTCGCCTTCGTTGGCACGGTAAGGCAAGTTTCCGACATAAAGAGTTTTACTGCTCTGGTTGTCTTCATTGAATGGGACGTCAGAGGGGGCATTGCCAATAAACCGACTGGCGAACCCGGAGAGAATCGAACCTAAGAAAAAGGCGATTGCTGCAGTGGAAGAGATAAAGCTAAAAATCACGGCGCCAATCAGAGTAATGAGCGCGATGGTAATCGTATGTGAGTTGGAAAGTTTCATAGGCAAGCTACAGTGTCATTGATTGAATGATAAGAATGCGAGTATTTTTAACAAATTAATCACATTAATATTACGTGTATAAATTTATGATTGCCAGAAAGTGAAGGTGGCGATCGTATAATGTTGACTTATGACGCATATTTTCACATTAGATGAAATTATAACCGCTTAAACAACTTTTCTTCAGAAAAGGGTTGTCAGGCTTTTCGAAGTCTCTATAATGCCGCCTCACCAAGACGGAGTACGGAACAAAACGTGACTTCGATTTGATAAGAAGGCGGCACAAAGAAGCCAAATAAAAAATTGTTTGACTCTTTAAATTGATTCGTTAGAATGGCCGCCCTGTTCGAGATTAACCCTTCGGGTTAGCGACGAAAGCTCTTTAACAATTTGACCATGCAATCTGTGTGGGCACTCGACAATGATACAGTCAAAAGATTTTATCAGTGAACTGAG
>NZ_JAUORR010000017.1:0-94119 GCF_030547945.1 Photobacterium sp. 1_MG-2023
GCGTCTGTAGCTCAGCTGGTTAGAGTATCGCCTTGACATGGCGGGGGTCGGTGGTTCGAGTCCACTCAGACGCACCAAATTTTTTCAATATGCTAAAGCGTGTTGAAGCAAAAACTGAATAAAGCGTCTGTAGCTCAGCTGGTTAGAGTATCGCCTTGACATGGCGGGGGTCGGTGGTTCGAGTCCACTCAGACGCACCATACAGAGAAGCCCGTTCGAAAGAACGGGCTTTTTCTTTGCCTGAAATTCAGGGCGTGAAAGGGAGTCACTTCCTGCTCCACAGAAAACATAACTCACCCTCATTCATAAAATTGAATCATTCCACTTTTTAAGTTATTGAGCGTTGCTCAGCCGCTCCCTCCACCAAACTCAATTGCTTTAAAGACTGAAAAACGTCATACGCAGCGAGCACAGTGGCCATCTGAATATTGTGACCCGCAATAAAATCATGATCAAAGATGCTTTCATCTGGGTACTCTGTGATCAGTTGAAGCGGCACGTCACATTGCTCGACTGCTGAAATAACACATGGGAATTGGTTAATTAATCTGAATCCAGTCTCTCCCGCATGCATTTCATACAAACGAATCTGTTTTTTGTTCATCGTGATCACTTCTGGATAACGATTCAGTTTTTGAGTCAGTGCCTGAATAAACCGCTCAGCAAATTCTGCCCAATCAGATGTATTTTGATACCGTAAAACCAAGAAAAATCCCTTGGGAATGGTCCACATCTCAAAACCTTGGGGCACATAACCTGATAAAGGTCTGGTCCATTCATGTGAAGGATAGCCATGCAGATTAATATGTAATTGTGCACCACTCAGTTGAAACGCTTGTCGGCGTATCTCTTTTTCATACCAGGGTGCTTTAGAGCGAAACTCGAGATCATCGCCCAAAGCAGTATATCTGGAGGCATGGTGCATGTGTTTCGCATTGTCTCTGATCAGTTCATGATGTAATGCATAACCATCTGGATTTTCTAAAGGTGAGATGACAAAGTGAGCCTGTGGACGCGCTGACAAATGCAAAGCAGCTCTTAATGCACCAACCACCCCGGTTGTTTCATTCGCGTGTTGTCCCCCACTGATCATCACTGCACTCTCATTCCCTTGGCGATAAATGGCCCTCACCTTATTTCCAGTCACTGTCTCGGCCTCGATGAGTCTGCCCGGGATTGCATCAAGCGCTATACCGACTTGCCGGTGGGATAAAGGTTGAAACGCTTTATCCAATGGCTGCAACTCACTTTCGGGAGTGAATAACGGGTATGGTTCAATGTCTAAATCATAATCATAACCCTGATGAGAAGAATGGCAGATAAAAGGAATGATTTGCCCAGGCTGAGAATTTCTCTCCGTTTTGCACTTTCCTTCCCGAAATTTAAACCACTCCTGAATTGAGAAGTAGAGATCTTCATGCAGTGCTTCTTTCAAACTCAAGACTTCATGTTCATATCCCACGGGTTCATCCTTTACAGGAATCGCCACTCTGACACACAATCGCTCGAAATAGGGTGGCTTCTCAGGCCATGGATAGGATTGAACCACGTTCATCAACGCCTGAAATACTTTTTCATAATCAGTCGCCAGGCGTTCGTCCCGAAGACATTCACCCTCTGGGTTATAAAGCTTAATCCACCCCGTCGGTGACAGGCTCTCCTCACCCGTGATCGAGGATGATACATGGTTGGGAGCAAAAACAGTCACTGCTTTATTTTCACCTGGTTCATTACAAAAAGTGACTGAATAACAATCTGAGCAGGTTTCATCCGGAAAAAAGCGAATCGGTTTATCTTTAAGCATCGCGCCGAGAGGATAAGCTTCAAGCAGAAAGCGCTTTTGTGATGCATGTGGACTGACCGGATAACCAATTTCAATGGATTGAGATGGGTACTGTTCGAAAGAAAAAGATTCGAGAAAAAAGTGCACTAATGGTTTATAAGCACTGAATATTCTGGCTTCGACCCCCAATTGTCTCAGCTTTTTTTCTGCGGCCAATCGAGTTTGATGGTCCGCGAATACCCAGACTTCAAGCTGAAATCCCTGATAATCTTTTTGCGAGAAGTCATCTATCAGCGCTTCCAACGTTGAGCGGGATGTCCCTGAACTTAAATGGCTCATCTGACTGTCCTCCCCGTTGGATCTAAGGAATCACGCAACCAATCACCAAGCAGATTCAGCCCCAGAACTGTCAGCAAAATTGCAATTCCCGGGAAAAAACTCACCCACCAGGCCGTTTGAATATAAGTTCTGCCATTCGCCAGCATCCCTCCCCAGCTGGGCGTTAACGGATCAACGCCGAGTCCCAAGAAAGTCAGGCTGCTTTCCAGCAATATATTATTTGCCACATTGAGAGTCATCAGCACAATCACAGGACCAATCAAATTTGGAAGCAAATGACTGAACAAAATATGAAAATGGCTTACCCCAATCGCTCTTGCCGATTGTATAAACTCCCGATCACGGAGTGAAAGCACTGAGCCCCTGACCAAACGCGCATATTGAACCCATTGAGAAATGATGAGCAAAATGATCATATTTTTCAGTCCCCCGCCTACAATGGCAATAAAAGTGATGGCTAACAAAATAAAGGGCATCGCCAGCTGGATATCAGCAAAACGCATGACAATCACATCAATAAAGCCACGAAAGTATCCTGCAACCAGTCCCATGAGAACACCAAAAACCACTGCCCCCATCACCGAAATAAACCCAACTTTCAATGATACTGTACCGCCTGAAACAACACGCGCCAGAATATCCCGGCCTAAAGGGTCGGTGCCAAACCAGTGTTCCGCTTGCGTAAAAGGAGCAATAAGCCGGGCAGACAAATTGATTTTGTCTGCCATCCCCTGAAATAAGAGGTCTGAGCACAGAACCAGTAAAATGATGCCGCCCGTCAGGATGAACCCGAATATAAATTCAAATTGTTTGAAATGTCTGAAGCGACATGCCTCTGTTAAAGTTGTCATCAGTATTACTCCGTTCTGATCCGGGGATCAATCAGCCCATATGCAATATCCACAAGCAAGTTCACCCCAACAATCAACATCGATAAAACGGTAATCACGGCTTGTAATACTGGATAATCACGTGCACTCACTGCATCGAACGCTAATGTGCCCAAACCAGGCCAGTTAAATACTTTCTCAATGACGACAATTCCACCCAGTAGCCCCCCAAATTGAAGACCAAAATAAGTCACCAGTGGAATGGCACAATTCCGGAGTGCATGCTTATAAAGTACCTTGTTTTCACTCAGGCCTTTCGCTCGCGCAACCATGACATATTGTGACTGCAACGTTTCCAGCATCGCCGTTCTGACCAAACGAACATTTGTGGCAGTCAGAATAATGGCCATGGTGATTGCAGGCAGAATAAAGCTACTGATGCTATCCTTCCCGCTTGGCGGGAGCCATTGAAGCGTCACGGAAAATACCAGCACCAGCATTAAAGCCAGCCAGAAGTTTGGAAACGACAAGCCAATCAATGAACCAATCCGAATCATTTGATCAACCCACTTTCCTCTCGATACTGCTGCCTGAACGCCTAATGGTACGGACACAAGGATAGAAATCGCCATCACAACGAGTGCCAGAGAAAGCGTTGCAGGCATGGCCAGTCCAATTAATTCAGAGACTGACGTCCCTCCCATAAAACTATTTCCAAAATCGCCGGAAAACAGCCCTTTCACAAACTCGGTGTACTGCACCCAAAATGGCTGGTTCAACCCTAAAGATTCTCGAATCAGAGCCAGATCTGCCTCCGTGACACTCCCCGCCCCCTGAGTAAGCATTAAGGCAGGATCGCCAGTTAAACGAATGGCATACGCAACCACCAAAGTGATGGAAAACAGTACAAAAGTGGCTTGAATCAATCGCTTTATCAGAAAGCTGATCATAAACACGTCCTTATGCTGGTTGCAGCTATACGACTCCTATGCTGCGCAGCGTGGCAATTTACAATGAATCAACAGTGACTTCAGTAAAACGCAAACGGCTGTCAGGCACCGGTTCAAAATGCTTCACACGATCCGACACTCCGAAAATGGCATTCAGACTGTAAAGTGGCATTTCTAAGGCACGCTCAGCGGTATAGCTCGCGACATTTTTTAAAATTGATTCACGTTTTTGCCTGTCAATCATTGAACGCTGTGATTCCAGCAAACGGTCTAACGCTGCATCGCTATCATACGGATTCCACTTTTCGCCCGTGTGATACATGAAGTAAGCCGTATTATCATAATCAAGCGTCCATCCGCCCCAGGACTGCTGGAACAAGGCTCCGGTTTTCCCTGCCGGTATAATGTCGTTTAACAGCACATTCGTTTCATAAGGCTGAATCACTGCATTCAGGCCAATGATCTGTAAGTAACTGGCAACAGCCTGTGCGACTTCATTAAACGTTGCATCGTTACCCCGGATATCAATCTGAATGGATGTCCCCGGTTTTACACCAGCCGCTTTCAATAACTGCATCGCCTTTGCTGGATCATACGGTAAAGGTTTCATCTCCGGATCATGGCCAAACGAAATCTTGCTCTGAAAGCTTGCAATCGGTTCTGCCTGTCCTCCTAATATCGAGTCGATAATTGCCTGTCGATCAACCCCATAGATCATCGCTTTTCTGACCCGCTCATCCTTGGTGATACCACTTTGCGAATTAAAGCGCAGTGCATAAACTGTCGGACTGGGTGTGGTCACCACAGAAAGATGAGGTGCGGATTGAATTGTTGGAATCATCGCAATCGGGATCGTTGGCGGAATGACCAGGTCGACTCGCCCGGCCTGTAATTCCGCAACGGCGGTCGAAGGTTCAGAAATGAAGCGATACTTCACTTCCGAAAGCTTCGGTGCGCCGCCCCAGAACTTTGGATAAGCTTGCAATTCAATCGAAACTTTAGGTTGATAAGCTTTAAACTGAAACGGGCCAGTGCCAACCGGATGCGTATTAAAATACGCCTCACCTTTCTCTTGAATATATTTCGGAGGCACAATCATGGCCCCATAACCGGCAAGTTTAGTCAGCAACACAGGATCCGGCGCTTTCAGGTAGAAATCAACCGTATAATTGTCAACAACCTGAACACGTTCAACCGCAGTGTAATTCGAACGCTGTGGCCCTTTTTTTCCTTCATCCCCGAGCAAACGATCAAACGTAAATTTAACCGACTCTGCATTAAACGCTTCCCCGTTATGAAACGTGACATGCTCGCGGAGGGTGAAACGAATTCTTTTTCCGTCATCGAGTTGCTTCCAAGAGGTTGCTAAACCCGGCTGCAATTTCAGATCGGGGCCCCGATATGTTAAGCCGTCAAAAATATTCGTCGCAACCGATGCCCAATTCACTAAAAAGGTATCAATTGGATCCCAACTCCCCGGATCCTGTGGCGATGAAACTGTCAGAGTTCCTGCAGCCAGACTCAGTGCAGAATACGTGAGACCTGCTGTCAGAGTGACTGCTTTAAACCAGTGTTTCTGAATGGGTGTTTTCATCAATACGTTCTCCATCAAAGCATGATTGTTGTGCCCCATTTCCCAGGGTTTGGGCAACATAATGTCCTGGTGCTAATTCGTTATAAATCAATGGCGCCGGCTCATGACCCACGAGCCGGACAGGACTGGGAATATCTCCTGTCATCGGGATATTGACCCGCTGATGATTGGGATCGGCAACAGGGACAGCACTGAGCAGCCGTTTTGTATAGGGATGGCAGGGTGATTCAAGAACCTGAGATCGTGGACCGATTTCAACAATTTGTCCTAAATAGAGCACAGCAATTCGATGACTGACCTTTTCGACGACAGCCATATCATGACTGATGAACAAATAGGCAATGCCAAACTCCTCCTGCAGCGCCATAAATAAGTTCAGTATCTGCGCTTGTATTGAGACATCCAGCGCTGAAAGTGCTTCGTCTGCAATAATTAATTTGGGCTTGGATGCGAGCGCTCTGGCAATACAAATGCGTTGCCGTTGCCCACCGGAAAATTCATGAGGAAATCGATTCGCATGCGCTGCATTCAATCCCACCCGTTCCAACAACTCACCAACCCGCTGCTGAATCTGGGCTTCATCGGTCAATAAGCGATGTGTCCGAATAGGCTCCGCGACCGAAAAACCAACTGTTTTTCTGGGATCAAGGGAAGCAAATGGATCCTGGAAAATATACTGAATTTCTTGCTTAAGCCGATGCCGCTCACGCTTCGATAACGCGCTCATGGGTTGGCCTTCGTAATAAATGTCACCACTGGTGGCTTCCTGTAACTGCTGAATTGTCCGCCCGATGGTTGACTTACCTGAGCCAGATTCACCCACCAATGCCAAAGTCTCACCCGGATAAATTTCAAAACTCACATCTTCAACAGCATGAACCCTGTGTGTGTCCTTTCCCCAGAAGTTCTTTTTCACAGAAAACCGCGTCACCAGGTGCAGCACTCGCAATAAAGGATCGACCTGATAGTTGGCAGTATCCTGCTCTTTTTCCTGACCGACGATTTTCAACTGATCGTTTTCCAGGACTGTGACAGGAAAACGACACGGATGCTGTCGTCCTTTCATACTCCCCAAACGAGGAACCGCTGATAATAAAGCCTGTGTATACGGATGCTGAGGCGCATGAAATATCTGCTGGACCGTGCCTTGCTCAACCTTTTTCCCTTGCCACATCACAACGACGTCATCCGCGATTTCGGCAACGACGCCCATATCATGGGTAATAAAAATGACAGCCATATCCAGCTCTTTTTGCAACTCGGCCATGATTGCGAGAATTTGCGCCTGAATCGTGACATCCAATGCTGTTGTCGGTTCATCTGCAATTAAAATTTTTGGCCTGCATGCCAGCGCCATGGCAATCATGACCCGCTGCCTCATTCCGCCTGAAAGCTGATGAGGATACCGCTTGATCATCTCTGCAGCGTCGGGCAATCGAACCAAATGAAGCAATCGTTTTGCTTCTTCGAATGCCTCAGCTTTCGACATGCGCTCATGCAGCAGTAACGCTTCACACAATTGTTCTCCAAGGGTAAAAACCGGATTCAGCGACATCATGGGTTCTTGGAAAATCATTGCAATTTCTTTCCCGCGAATACGGCGCATTTGTGGCTGTGTTAATGTCAGCAAATCAATTGAAGTCGATGGAGAAGCCTGATACTGAATTCTGCCGGACGGGTAACTTGCGCCGCCGATATCCGCCAATCGCATGATTGACTGGGATGTCACCGATTTCCCTGACCCGGATTCACCAACAATTGCTAGCGTCCTGCCTGGCACAACATCAAAACTCAAATCATCAATCACCCGCGTATTCCCAAATTGAACGGAAAGGTTGCATACGGAGAGAATTGGAGTTTCCGAAAATTCGGTCATTTGCACATCCTTGTTCTGAACAATTGACTGTGTTCAGGGCTTGATTGGTTGTCATGACTCGGTAAACCAAGCCGGCACGCCTGCCAGACAAATCAATGTTGTTGACTTGTAACCATCTTGTAAATTAAATTCGATACCAACAACTTATATTCATGCATATTCAATGTGTAAATGTTATGGGTCTTGAATGAAATTTCGACAGCTTGAAGCATTCCGAAACATCATGTTACGTGGTACAACAGCCGCAGCAGCAGTAGAAATGCATGTCACTCAACCTGCAGTCAGCAGGCTGATCAGTGATTTAGAAGACTCGCTGGGATTTCGCTTATTTGATCGAAAAAAAGGACGTTTGCACCCAACACACGAAGCCGGTGAATTTTTCCGTTCTGTCGAAGAAAGCTTTCTGGGGTTGGAAAAATTGACATCCGTTGCTGAAGCAATCCGTAGCCGTGCACCCAGAGAGCTTAAAATCGCCAGTACTTCAGCCATTGCCAGCACACTTCTACCACTTGCCCTGAAAGAGCACAGAAAATACTACCCGGATGAAAAATTCATCATCCATACCGACGGCATGGCTGAAATCATCATGAAGTTACAGTCGAATGCGGTTGATCTTGCTGTGGGCCTTCAACTCTCTCAGTTGAATGGTATCGAGCAAGAGTTTATCGGGAATGCACGTTATGTCTTTGCAGCCAAGAAAGGTCACCCGTTACTCAATAAAAGCGTTGTGACGGCCAACGATCTCGCTGGCGAATCAGTGCTGACAGTTTTAGATACCAATCCGAATTATTGGAATCAACTGACATGTGCCGTGAATGATGTCTCATCAGAACTCACCCGGCATTTATTTATTGATACCTCCCACACTGGCTACTCTATGGTGGCAGCGGGTTTAGCTGTTGGGATCATTGAACCCTTTGCCGCCAGAGTCTGGGCGAATCATGAAGTCATCACTCGCCGCTTTGAACCGGCCATTTATTACCCTTATGGATTTTCTTATCCAACCAACACACGGCACCATCCCTCTTTATATCGACTCACTGAGTCGATTAAACGCTGCGCCAAATCAATGCCGGAGTTTATCAATCCTGATGATCAAATTGAGTCGAAGTCATGCGCATCCATTTCATCCTCACCAAGTGCTGAGCTCTGAAAGCCGCACATTCATATCGCTGAAAATTCACCCTTCTGGCGATAAATAGGCCATATCACTTGAGTGTCAGGGGAAACCTAATCTGACTCACACAACAACCACACAGAGGGAATCTCGCTATACTTGCCTGTAAACACAGAAGAAACAAAAAGGTAAGCTATGATTCTCATCACCGGAGCCAGCAGTGGTTTGGGCGCTGCACTGGCAAAACAATATGCCCGCGATAAGATTGCGCTGACCCTGACCGGACGTCACGAAGAACGGCTTCATGCGGTCGCACAGCAATGTCAGCCAGCTAACATCTGCACCCTGGCCGCAGATCTGGCCGATCCCCAAGCGGTCACTCAGCTGTTTGACCATCTGCCCCACGCGCCAAAATCCATTATTTTCTGCACGGGCAGTGGTTATTTTGGCCCAATAGAAAAACAGGAACCGGATGCCATCGCGCAATTGGTTCAGAACAATCTGCTGTCAGCCAGTTATTTTCTGCATGAAGTCGTGAAGCGTTACCGGAATACACCGCTGACCTGTGCTGTGGTGATGTCGACAGCCGCGCAGTCGGCCAAAGCGGGTGAGTCGACCTATTGTGCAGTGAAATGGGGCGTCAGAGGTTTAGTTGAATCGGTTCGTCTTGAACTTAAAGGCAAACCCATGAAACTCGTTGGCGTCTATCCGGGCGGGATGGCGACAGAATTCTGGGCCACCAGCGGTGAAACCATGGATACCCGGGAGTGGATGACCCCGGACGAAACCGCGACCATGCTCAGAAATGCCCTGCAACAAGCCCAGCATGGCTATATCTCTGAGATCACAATCAGCCGCAATGAACTGTTTTGAATCAAGATGGGCCCGATGCGGTGGCTGCAGCCTGAAGCTGTTCGCACGCCTCATCCTCCTTCGCATTTCCAGTTGGAACGCGCGAAAAGCGATCATCCAACAATAACCCTCCCCTGCCAGCGAGGGTCAAACTCTGGCAGGATTTCACCGCTTTCCTCGCCTTTGAAGCATCTGCGTTTGAAAGCTCAACTATAATCAGCACTGAGCTGATTCCGTCCGCCCGATGGCTCCTCGTTTGTCAGAAGTCTGGCTGTGACAATGAAATCATTCTGCATCATACGAATCCAAAACTTCCGGAGGTTGAGATGTCGTCTACGAAGTTCAATGACATCATTGATAAACCCACTTTTTTTGGTTCTCTCTTTCTTTTACTGGCAGTCACTCTCCCTCTGATCTTTTTCCCGGAAGCCGGTGCTGCCTGGGTCAAATCCGCCAAAGATTTTGTCACCGATCAATTGGGTGTCCTTTATCTGATCCTCGGTCTCGGGGCATTTATTTTCATGGTCTATGTGACTTTCAGTGATATCGGTCAGATCAAGCTGGGAACACCGGAAGAAAACCCGGAATTCTCAACATTCTCCTGGGCTGCCATGCTGTTTTGCTCTGGGATTGGGGCATCGATTCTGTACTGGTCGATGATCGAATGGGCTTACTATTTCCAGACGCCGCCTTTTGACATCCCCGGTGGCACCCATGAAGCCGCAAAATGGGCCGTCACTTACGGCATATTTCACTGGGGCCCGCTGGCCTGGTCGATTTACCTGATCCCGGCGATTCCGATTGCTTATTTCTACTATGTCCGTAATCACAGTGTTCTGAAAATCAGTGAAGCACTGATGCCGGTTCTGGGGGATGAACGCGCTCGAGGCTGGCTCGGTAAAGTCGTGGATGTCTTCTTTATTTTCGGGATGCTGGGCGGCGGCGCCACTACGCTGGGCCTTGCAGCTCCATTAATCAATCAGGGCGTGCATGAGCTCTTTGGTGTCCCGAATAATCTGTATACCCGCATCGTGGTGCTGATCGTCTGTACCGCCATCTTTGGCTACAGTGCTTATGCTGGGCTGAAAAAAGGGATCCAATTACTCTCGAATATCAACATGTGGCTCGCCGTCGGAATTCTAGTCTTCATTTTTGTCACGGGCCCGACACTTTTCATGCTCAACACCGGGTTAGATTCACTGGGCCGGATGATTAATAACCTGTTTGAAATGGCAACCTGGACCGAGCCATTTGCTCAGTTCCGGCAATTCCCGGATACCCACTTCCCGCAAGACTGGACCATTTTTTACTGGGCCTGGTGGCTGGTGTTTGCACCCAGCGTGGGCCTGTTTATTGCCCGGATTTCCCGAGGCCGTACCATCAAAGCCATGGTTGTGGGTTCCATTTTCTTCGGTACTCTGGGGTGTTTCCTGTTTTTCATGATTATGGGTAACTACGGAATTTACCTGCAGCTTTCCGAACAATTAGATGTCATTTCCATCCTGAATAATGATGGGGCAACTGCGGCCATCTTTGCCATGCTCAACACGTTAGCGCTGAGTAAGCTGGTGATTCTGGCCTTCACCATCCTCGCGGTGATTTTCACCGCCACCACCTTCGACTCAATTTCCTACATTCTTGCTGCCGTTGTTCAGAAGGAAATCGACGAAGAACCTGCGCGCTGGAACCGGTTGTTCTGGGCATTCGCTCTGTCCTTCATGCCAATCACCCTGATGTTTCTGGGTGGGCTGGATACCTTGCAGACCGCCAGTGTGATCGGCGGTGTACCACTGCTAATCGTGGCGGTGCTGCTGTGTGTTTCGATTATCCGAGCGGCGCATTTCGATCTCAGATACCAGCCGGACTTCGAAGATAAAGAAATCTACATTGAAGAATTGCCCGATGATGACCCCTGGACAGAAGAGGGTTCCTGGGATCTGGAACCACCGGAGGAGCACGGTGTCTCCCATGATGACAAGCCCCATGAAGAAGGGGATCCCGACAGCCATCCTTCAAGGCTGTAAAGACATGCGACTGCAAAATCAGCAACAGGCGCCTGACACACCCTGCATCCGGGGGGTATTATGCGCCTGATGATCGGATTACTGGGTGTGTTGATTGCCTTTGTGGGCCTGATCATCGCAGCAGAACCGAGATTGATTCTGGACTTTCTGTCCCGACACAAAAAAAAGCTCTGGCTTCATGGTGTTGCAGTGGTATTCCGTTTACTTGTGGGCTATCTGTTGATTGAGTTTGCCGATTCTACGGCCATTCCGCTGGTTGTGGCTGCCGTGGGCTGGTTTGCCATCATCGCCGCGATATTTCTGCTCATTCTGGGCAGAGCGAATTTTAAAAAGCTCATCAGTTGGGCCGTTGAACTGAACGATGCACAAGGACGCGCCGCTGGGATCATTGCGACGCTGTTTGGCGCTTTTATGGTGTATATCGCGTTATAAAAGGATATTTATGTCGCAACGAGTCATTAAAATCATCCTGCCACTAATACCAATCGCAGTAAATAACTGGTCATCCTAGCTTGCTAAAATATTCGATAACTTCGTTAGATTTTTTGATTGTAGAATCAGGACTTATCTAAAAAATCCGCCTTGTTCTCAAACATTTTTCCGGCGCTATTTCTGATCATTGACTTACTTTGATTGGTATAAGCTGGCTGGACAAAGCGAAAGAATTGCTGGAAGAAGATTCAAACACCCTGTACTGGCAGGCCGATCAAGCGAAAAAAGCCAGCCGCAAAGCACTGATACTGTGGTCTTCCACTTTGCTGTTACTGGCGATTGTGATTCTGTTCTGGTCACTGTTTAGCAACGTCTCAGAGGGTGCGGCGGCATTTCAGTTCGGGAGCGCCATAGCCCCAGCGGATTGTCGCCTCCCCCTGATGTTCCCACAGGCTTTCATTCCGACCGGCATACCGGGCGCCACTGCCACTTTCCTGCTGGTACATCAGCGCCACACTGTCGCCCCGTTCCGCGATTAAAGTAGGCGGATTCGTTGGGAAAAAGGTTGCGATGACTTCACTGCCCGGCTGATCATCGCAAAGATAAGTCACCGTTGCAGTGAGGGGGATTAACCGATATGTCGCTTGCAGTGCTGCAATACGCAGCTGATATTCTGAGGTGACACACGCTTGAGGCTCAGCCGCTTTCCAGCATTCATTGCGGCCTTTGATCCACCCGCGTTGCTCTGCTTTCAGGACTGGCGGATGTTCATTTGTTGCTTTTAAAGCGGCCTGCCTGTAAACCTCAGCCAGTTGATTGTCTAAAACAGCCAGAGCGGGATCCTGACAAATCATGGCTTCAATACTCCCGGCATCAATGTCATGACAGTCGAACGATGGCTGTTGTGCTTTCACTTGTGTATAGAGCAACACACCTGCTGCAGCAATACTGAAAACCAGCCAGCCGAATCTCATTTTGCCCAATTTCATCCGGCCTCCGAGAGAAAACCTTCGTCATCTAATCAACTATAGGCAATAGAACTTCGCGTGCCAGAAGAATCAACTCAAAGTACATTTTGCTAAGCGGATGATTATTTCAGTTTACCGATCAGACCAATCAACTAATTCACCTGAATCTGGCATCCCGGCTGTTCTTCTCTTTTTCAACCCAATGGTTTTGCTCCATCGGATTCAGCAACCGGGTGATGCCGGAGGCCGTTAACCCGATCGCTTCAGGCAACCATGAAACGGTTCAGGTCACTGCCGTCAATTGATGATAAGCAGGCTGATCCCAGAGATTATTTTCCATGATATCGGCCAGTGCATCGACGCAATCCCACAAATCAACATAGCGAAGATAAAGCGGGGTAAACCCGAACCGCAAAATTTCGGGAGCCCGGAAATCACCGATGATATTTCTGGCAATCAATGCCTGCATGATGGCAAACCCCTGCGGATGGGTCAGGGAAACCTGGCTGCCGCGGACTTCGGGATCCTTTGAAGAAGCGAGGCCAAACCCGAATTTGCTGCAACGCTCTTCCACCAGCGTAATAAACAGCTGCCCCATTCGCATCGATTTCTCACGAATCAGCTCCATACTGGCAGAGGCCATCAAATCCACCCCGACCTCCAGCAAACTCGCGCCCACGACAGACGTTGTGCCACACAAGGTGCGTTCAATCCCGGCTGCCGGTTCATAATCGTCCCGCATCGCAAACGGACGTGCATGGCCAAACCAGCCACTCAGTGGATGCTGCAATGTGGCCTGATGCCGTTTGGCCACATACAGGAATCCGGGAGCTCCGGGCCCACCATTGAGATATTTGTAACCACAACCCACAGCAAAGTCGGCCTGAACCTGATTCAGATGAAGCGGCACAGCACCTGTGCTGTGGCTCAGATCCCAGATCACCAAAGCACCTTTTGCATGGGCTTTCGCGGTCAATTCGGCCATATCGAACATCGCACCGGTTTTGTAGTGAATATGGGTCAGCACCACAACAGCGGTGTCCTCATCAATAGCGTCCAGCAACCGCTCTCTGGGTGCTGTCACCAGCCGGACCTGACCGTCCAGAAAGTGTTCCAGGCCTTGCAGGATGTATAAATCGGTTGGAAAATTCCCCGGTTCAGACAGAATTTTACTGCGCCCCGGATTTTGTTTGACTGCGGCGGCAGCCAGCTTGAACAAATTCACCGATGTCGAATCCGCCACAATAACTTCGCCGGGATCGGCACCAATCAAACCGGCAATTTTATCGCCAATCCGGCGCGGAAGATGAATCCAGTCATGGGTATTCCAGCTTCGGATCAAGCCATTGCCCCATTGCCCTTCAACAACATCTCTTGCTTTTTGTCTGGCTGCCTTGGGTAACGCACCCAGAGAATTACCGTTCAGATAGATGTGTGCCGGAGGCAGTTCAAAAGATTCACGAAAATGTGCCAGCGGATCCGTGCGATCCAGGGATTCAAAATAAGCCCTGTCCAGTGTTTGCATCATCATATACTCCTGCAACTTATGTGACACTGCGCAGCAATGCCCGAACGGGGGATGCATCCAGTGCATCCAGTTTGAGTGGGGGGGCAATCAGTTCATAACGGCCAACCGGTACATCATCCAGAACCAGCCCTTCCAGAATCGCCATCCCATGACGTTTGATGGCCTGATGGGCCTGCATGGTTTTTGAGGTTTGCGGATCCAGTGAAGGACTGTCGATCCCAATCAGGCAAACCCCGCGTTCCGCCAGCAAATCGATCGTTTCCGCTGCAACTGCCGTGAAGTCTGACACCCACTGATCATGCGGAAATCGTTGATAGGTCCTGAAAATGACGCGCTCAGCCTGATCCGGCAACTGATCAATAATGTCCTGCGGTTTCACCCAGCCAATCGCATGTGTCGCGTCAATCAGGACACAAGGCCCGATGTAATAAGACAAACTGACCGCCGCCATGGCTTTACCCTGCGCATCATAATGAACCGGTGCATCCGCATGGGTGCCGGAATGACAGGACAGCGTAAACTGCCCGACGTTCACCGGACAGGCATCACTCATTTCCCAGTGAAAATGAGACTGGAAAGCTGTATCCCCTGGCCAGACGGGTAAACCCTGACGCAAGGTTTGTGAAATATCCCAAATCTTAGTCATGCTTTACCCCCTCAATGGAGGTTCGCACCGACCAGAGTTCGGGGAAAAATTGTAGATCCAGCGCTTTGGTCAGATACTTCACACCCGATGTTCCCCCCGTGCCCCGGCGGTATCCGATGATCCGCTCCACAGTTTTCATGTGGCTGAAGCGCCATTTCTGGAAGTTGAACTCCAGATCCACCAGCTTTTCTGCCAGTTCGTATAAATCCCAGTATTCATGACTGTGTTGATAGATCTTTGCCCAGATGGCTTCAACCGCTTCGCAAGGCTGATACGGCAGTGAAAAATCGCGGTTGAGCTGCGACTCAGGCACGTCAAACCCGCGTGATTTCAACAGCGACAACGTCACATCATAAATACTTGGTGCATGGAGCACCCGCTTGAGATGATCGTAATATTTCGGATGCGCCCGGTGGGCCTGAATCATGGCTTCATTTTTATTGCCCAGTAAAAATTCCAGCTCCCGGTACTGATAAGACTGGAATCCGGAACTCTGACCAAGCTCATCGCGGAAGCTGGCATAATCTGCTGGCGTCATCGTCGCCAGCACTTCCCAGGCGTTGAGCATTTGCGATTGAATTCTCGCCATGCGGCTCATCATCTTAAATGCGGGTCTCAGCTTGTCCTGACGAATATTTTCAACGGCCCCGTAGGCCTCGTGTAAGCACAGTTTCATCCACAATTCAGAAACCTGATGAATGACGACAAACAACATTTCATCATGCTGCTCTGTCACCGGGTGCTGGCAGGATAACAGCGGGCCCAGGGCAAGATACTGGCCGTAACTCATGTCCTGATCCCAATGAACGGATTCCTGGGCCAGATCCACTTTGAGTGTTGGCTCTGCCTGTTCCTTATCCACATGGCGCATAGCGTATGTCCTTATTCCTTCAGAGTAATTAACCTTTCAGAATTCAGTTTACGAGACGTTTTTTTGCCTGTACATTTCATAAAATATTCAATTTTCATTAACTTTTTTCATACATCATGGCCACCAAAATCAGCACTAGACACTTGCAAATGGTGTTAGCGATCGCTAAAGCAGGCAGTGTCTCTGAAGCCGCCAGTCAAATTGGTCTGACACAATCTGCGGTCAGTCACCGGATTCGTGAAGCAGAGCGGCTACTCAATACTGAACTGTTTTACCGGCAGCATAAAAAGCTGATCCCAACCAGTGCCGGGAAGCGATTATTGCTGTCTGCATCCGTGGTACTGAGTGAGCTGGAACGCGCCGAGAATGATATTGATAAGTTATCCGTTGGCATTGAGCATGTGATCCGAATTGGCAACGAAGCCTTTGGGGGCTACCACTGGATGCCGCCATTTATCCGGCAGTTCAATCAACAATATCCGCGCTATTCTGTGGAAATAATCCCGGATGTCTCGCTCGATCCTTTCAATGCCCTGCGCAATGGCACCATTGATGTGTCGATTGTCTCGGGCACAATCACACAGACAGGGTTTCGCTCATTAAAGCTGTTCCGGGATGAAATGGTCGCTGTGATGCACAAGGCGCATGTGAATGCCGGGAAGGAATGGCTGACCGCAGAAGAAATTGCTGCAAATACCTATATTACTTATCACACCACGCCCGCGCCCGGCCGGGAGTATGAGCAACTGTTCAGCCCGAACCATCTGCTGCCGCCGAAAGTCATTCGTGCGGGGGTGACGGAGGCCGTAGTTGCTTTTGTTGAGGCCGGTATGGGCATTACCATCATGCCAAGCTGGGTGATCAAACCCTATCTGAAGAATCCCGATCTGGTCACGGCAAGAGTGACTGAACAAGGGCTCTATATCGACTGGCGCGTCCTGTTCAGAAAAGATGAACGATCAGACTCGCCCACCGTTACTTTTGCCAAAGCGTTGAAGCAGGCTGATCTGCAGGCATTGTCGTGACAGACAAATGACAGACTAAAGGCTGATAGCGCAGCCCGGCCAGTTCAGCCGGGCTGCCACTTTTTTCAAAGCCAATGGCTTCATAAAAGGACACCGCATTCAGAGAAGCCCGCACCGAGAGCTGCGACTGCCGGCAATGCGGCCGCAAAGCATTCAACAGGCGCTTTGCAATCCCTCTTCCCTGACATTCAGGCAGAACAAACAACATGGCGAGATGCGCGCCCTGCTTCAGCTCTGCCATGCCAAGAATCTGCCCGGCTTCTTCATGTACCAGAATCAGATGATCCTCCTGCAAACGCAGCAACAAGGCTGCTTGAGAAGCAATTCTGAAAAAGGTTTGCACCCCGGCCTGAGACAAACCCGGTGCGATACCAGTCATAAACGCCGTTTTCACTAACGCCTCAACCTGCCCGGCATCTTCAGGCATCATTCGTCTGATCACGATGCGCTTCCCCTCATATTCAAACCAGCAAAACGAATTAATCGGTGCCGTTATTTTCATTCAGCATCGGTAAAATCACCCGGCGGTATTCAGCCAGAGCTATATTGTCTGCGGCCACAGTGGCAGGTTCTGATTCGTACACCGAGGTCCAGATAAGATCTTCGGCTTCCTGGGCGGAAAGCGAACCTTGCCAGTCCGTCACCACAAAGTAATGCAAACGCTGTAACTCAGTGGTCGGGTGATACAGGCTGCACAGCGGAAAATAAAGTAAAGGTTTGACGGTCAGCTCTTCTTCCACTTCCCGCATTAACGCATCGACCAGACTTTCTCCGGGCTCCACATGCCCGCCGGGAATCGCCATCAACCCCGGATCAACCGTTTTCGTCAGCTTGCGCTTTTCCAGTAAAATCTGATCGCCACGGATCAGCATAAATGACACGCAGTCATGGACTTTTAGATTCATGATTCAACCCTACCCCGGTTCGCCATTGGATGATCGGGACTGAATTGCAGCAAGTCCCATAAGTTTCCGTACAAATCTTCAAATACGGCAACGGTGCCATAGTCCTGTTCTGCCGGCGGACGGACGAAATGAATGCCGTCAGCCACCATCCGGTGATAATCCCGCCAGAAATCATCCGTGCTCAGGAACAGAAAAACACGCCCGCCAGCCTGTTGACCCATCACATCTTCCTGTTCGGGTTTCGAAGCGCGAGCAAGCAGCAGCGTCACACCATTGGAGCCAGGCGGAGAAACTACCACCCAGCGTTTATCCTGCTCGGGTTGATAGGTGTCTTCAATCAACTCAAACTTTAGCTTATTCACATAAAAATCAATCGCTTCGTCGTAATCTTTGACGACCAAAGCGACATGCACAATCGCTTGTTTCATTCACATCCCGTTTTTCGTTGTTTCGTCTTAAACATTCAGATTCGCTGGGCTGTCGCAGGGAAAACTCGCCCGCCCACCCAAAGCTGACCTTCAACCGCATGCAGATGTATCGCATTGGCATAGGCCGGAAAGCCCATGTAAACAACCTTTGGTGTGGTCAAAGCAATAGGTAGCGCCGCACAACACACCGCACAGGCCACATCTTCTGGAATATTGAATAATGGGTTGCTCGCCCGGGCATAAAGGCCCTGTTCAGTGATGGCATACAGAATATACCCGCTAAAGTTTTTCCCCTGATTCCAGCTGGCTAACGCTTCGATATCAAACTGAACGGCGTTTAATGCATCCAGCGTATCCAGTTGGATACACCATTTCGCTTTCCCTGCACTAAAAATACCCTGAGAGCGTATTTGGTGAGACATCAATCCAAACCATCGCGCTTCAGGCAGTTCGCGAAACGAAGGCGCAACTTCGACGGGTAACGACATGCTGACAGACACTAAATCGCCGTCTTTTCGGACGTCGCTGATGCCGGAACCCGTCTCCACCCGAAAAGCTGAAGATGGCAAATGATAAGCAGCACCCAGCAAAGCATGACCACAGATGGGCGCTTCTTTCGAATCCGGATAAAAAAAGCGAAACCGCCAGTCCGCTGTCTGCGAAGCTGAAATCACCACCACCACAGGCATCCCTGAACCCGCAGGATTCTCAGCCACTTCGGAGACGGCCATCAAATTGCCCCCTCTGCTCTCGCTCTGCCCAAACACTTTATACATTGGCATGAGCGCCCTCCAGATAGGGAGAGATCACGGTTGGCGTCGGGCTGGTGATTTGTACCAGCCAGTTTTTTGCTTGAACCCGGTTCAGAATCGCGTATGCCACGAGTGAATCGAGCTCATTGAATCCTTCAAATGTCAGTATGGCAATCTTCAAGACAGGCTCCTTCCCTGAACAAAAGCAATGCTGCCAGATTACCCCGAATAAACAGAGATTTACCAGCGGCAATTCCCCCGTTTTCCTATTTCCCCGGCTTCGGTACATCATGAACATTGACCTGCTTTTCCTGAATGATCTCCTGTGCCCAGGTTTCATCTTCAGGTTCTGGCTGTAATCCATTGTGTTTCTGGGATGCCATAGGCTCAAGGTAGAGTTCGGTATACAAAGCAAAGTGATCGGAGCCGATGGAGGGCAAACGCTGAATCTTGTGCAAAGTGAAATGATGGCTGTGAAAAATATGGTCCAATGGCCAACGCATGAACGGATAGTCTGCATGAAAGGTATTAAACATCCCCCGCCCGACTCTTGGGTCGAGCAGACCGCTGATTTTCCGGAACAGACGGGTTGTTGCAGACCAGGCAACATCATTCAGGTCTCCGGTCACAATCAGCGGTTGTGTTGAACCTTCAACACTGCGGGCAACGAGAATCAGTTCAGCATCGCGCTCCGCAGATTCAGGATTTTCCGTCGGACTGGGTGGTGCCGGGTGCAGAAAATGCATTCTGACTCTCTCACCGCACGGCAAGACCAGCAAGGCGTGCATGGAAGGCACATCATCTTCAATCAGAAACTCAACGCTGGTCTCTTCCAGTGCAAAGCGAGAATACACATGCATGCCATACAGGTTGTCCAGCGGGCATTTCAACGTGTAAGGCATGTCACGGACCAGCGTATCTAACTGAGATTGCCACCACGCATCCGATTCCAGTGTCACCAGCACATCGGCATGAAATGCATGCACTTGTTTGATCAACGCATCCGCACGGCGATTCGGTGTCAGCACATTGGCCGTGATCACCCTGAGCCTGCGATTCACATCATCGCCTTTTGCGAAATTGACTTCACAACGCCAGAGACGTGTATACGGCAGAATCCACCACAGATGCCAGCACAGGCAAGCCAGTGCGAGCACAAACAATCCCCATGCCTGAAAAAAGCAAAGATTCACAACAAGCAATACAACCGCAAACACAGCCAGTTGCAGACGCGGAAAGTCCCACCCTCTGACGAGCCAGTGAGGATGCCGCCAGACAGGTAAAACGGTGGTCAGAACCAATAAAGCAGTCAGCAGAGTCAGCGCAATCTCCATACCCATTGGATTCACTAAAATTCAAATGATAAACGCCGGGCCAATCGAACGGTCCGAGCCTAAGTATTTGTTCTACCAGTTGAGTTTAGGCTGATTTTACTGAAATGAGAGATCAGTTTCTGAACGCAGGGAAATCACCTGTAACATCGGCCAGCGGGTCAGCCATTGTTTTTCCGCGATACGTGCTTCAAAAACAGCGCGAGGCCGCCGGGGATTATGGGTGAGATGTCCGGCAAACAAAGAAGCCAGTCCAAAGCCTGAAATAATCGCCAGCGTGTCATTTTCCAACCTGACAGCGACTGCAGTTTCCTGTTCCACCCAGTAACCAATCGCATCCAGCGTACTCTGATAAGGCGGATCATCATGACGGGTATGCATCAGCGCCTGATTGCGAACCTGCCAGACACAATGTGGATGGTGTTGATTGAGCCAGGCTTCAATTTGCCAGGCTGTTTCCTGCGTCTCCTCTGTGGGATCGAAGTAAATGACATCCACATCGTTCAGCGGCGTTGTGACACTGTCACCAAGAAGACGATCCCAGACCAGATTCCGGACAAATCCAGCCCCGATATAGCATTGTGGTAAATTCAGCGCAGCAACAATGGCCAGGATCTGCATGCGTTCCTGATCCTGCCTGAGCCATTGTCGCAGCTGATCTTCCCGTTGACTTTCTGCGTCGCTCAACATCATATTAACGTGTTGAATCAATGACTTCGGGCTGAGTTAACGGCCGACCTTGCGAGTCAAAAAATGGATTGGGTTTTCCTTTTCCGGTGAGCTTCCATCCCAGAATCTTCAGCATGACCCGGATCACCATCGGCCAGACCCGGTTGTGTTGCAGGATGTCCTGCGGCAACCTCGGATTTGCATGCTGCGGATAAGCATGTGCCCGGACAGGCCCTAAATTCTTATCCGTTCTGTCTTCCGGTGTAATCGCCGTTTCAATCAGGCCGACAAAAGGAAAACTTGGCTTGAGCGTATTTGCCAGAGGGGTCTGGCAACAGCCTGCATACCAGCGGTGTAAACCCGCTGCGGTCAGTCGCAAACAGCGAATATGTTCAACCCCCTGATGCCACTGAATACTGGAAGGGCTCACCTGGAAAATCGCCGTGCCACGATGAGGCGTCAGGATTTTTTCGGGCTGAAGCTGCATTGCAAACGCCTGACAATCCTTGCAATAACAAACAACCCGGTTCCCAGATTCAGGTGACGGTACTTCAGCTTTCCCCTGTATTTCTCCACACGCACATCGTAAATGCAGTGTTGTCATCAGTGTGTCCTCAATTAGCCTTCAGTTTGCTTGCGCCGCCCGTGATGGCTGTGCCTGATTCAATTGCACTTTGAGTGCTTGTGCATATTCGCGTAAACGTAACGCATTATTCGCAAACTTTTCGTGACCACAAGCAATCCCCTGATAAAAACATCCTCTGGAAACTCTCGCACCACTGTATTTATCCGAATGCCTCAAATTCTTACGACTGACGATACATTGCGTTAGAGCTCACAGTTCATCTGCATAGAAGCGGCCAAGATGAAGCGTGTTTTCAAGCCGTTTTGAACGGCTAATTCACCCATTCTTACTGCTAGATGCGTCTTACTGAGCCGCTTGGCCCAAATAACACAACATTTTCCTTTCATTTGATATAGCCATCTTAGTTAGCTTATTGAGCTGTTTCATCGATGCGCCTGTCGCTAACTTCAAGTCAAAATCATCAAACGTTTTGTGCTTTTAGTCATTGCGTCAGCTGTTATACATCTAGGCGATGATGTTACCTCTGATCAGGTGGCCAAATTAACTCTGCAACTTCACCGAAACATAAACTGCCGGTCATTATATCCGCCAGAACTGGCGTATTGAGAACAGTTAGCACTACGATCTCGGTGTCGATTTCAAGGAAGATAACTCATGTATTATCTGGAGGGTGTGGTGGAAAATCTAGCTTTAGTCAGGCGTTTCGTCACGAATTTTCTCAGACAGTGTGGCTGTGAACGCTCAAGTCAAAAGATTAAGTTAAAAAAGTCAGCTTGGAGAGATGTTTATAAAAATAGTCAATCTTTGGGTTGTAGAAAAGTGCGCTCGCGACCTGACCAAGATCTACTCTTTTAGGCGAAAAAAACAATCGCCCTGAACGTCTGAATAGTCAAATTAATCATTTCGTTGATTTTCACCTCAAAATACCTTATTAAAGAGGATACTCACTGAAATTATTGATATCATCTCTATTATTTTTTATATGAGTAAACTCGTATCCGGTATGAATCGTTACCATATAAACCTGAAAAAAAGCAAGAAACCACAAGAGAAAGAGCAGAGCGTCAACGTCAAGAACGCAGAGCGGAATTAACCTATACAGCTCAAGATTATGAGAGGTGGACTAAAGAGCGTGAAAGAGTTCTTGCTGAACGTGCAATGGCAACAACCACAGAAGATTGGAAACCCGTAAAAGGAAGTTTTCCGCTATTGGTTTTTGAAACACGAAACAAAATGGATGACTTTGATGCTCCAGATATGAATTTCGGAGATGAAGACCGTTATAAAATAGAGTCTTACGGATTTATGCAGCCATTTGCTCAAAGTGTCAATTATGACCCTGATCATATTGCTTCAGATGGTACGCATTCATCCCTTAGTGAAGACCAATTTTCCTTGCCTGCATGTGAGTATTTCGAACGTATGCGTAATTTAGGAACTGTGTTTTCTAATCAAACATTAGGCGATGTTCTGGGATTCGAAACAAGCTCAATTTTTTCTGAAATGGTTGATAAATTTGAGCGTAACGAGGGCGGTTATTACAGTAATCCATCGCTAAATAAAGCACTGCAAGAGCACGAGACAACTCAACGTTTTCATGACGCTCTGAAAAATTGTTTAGAAGAAAGCCTTAAAAATGGAAAATTGCCTGATGATATCGTTAGCGCTTCAAGTCTGTATATGTCCACTAAGGGAAAAGGGGCTAACTTGCCTCAGTTCTCTTCCGATCTAACAGGAGCGGATCTTTATAATGGAAATGTTCTTACTGTACATGGGATTTGGTCTATGCGTGTCTATGTTGAACAACTTGAATACAAAGGAAATCAAGTTCGTGGGATTTTTAAGTACAAAGTTCAAGATCATTTTGGTCTAGATTATCGTGATATAGACCATGAATGGAATGAGCCTCTGCATTGGTATGAAAAGTTGGAGGGGTTCCGCTCTTGGTATTTGCTTCAGCACTTTCAAGGGTATGGGTATCAGCCTTTTATCACAAAAATAGATTTTGAATTATGAGTCAGATTTTTCGATATTCTTTGTTGTTAATTCCCTTATGTTTTTTTGTTTTGCTTTGGTTGGGTGTGGTTTTCGGTGTCGATATAGTTCCTGATGGTGTACTCTATGATGACACGGTTGAATACACTGGTGATGGTATAAAACCTAGTGGTTTGATACCTACCAGTCTATTTGATTTATTTGGGGTTATTGCAATGATCCCTGGTTTTTTCATTGGTTCAATCTACACCGCCAACAAAAAACTTTGGTGGTGGTTTGGGGCGTACATGCTTATCGGTGGTTTGCCTGTTGGTATTTTTTCAATCGCTGTTTTTTTGTAACCATTCACGCGTAGTGTGTTGACTCGCCAGAAGCCCGTCCAAAGATATCCGGGGTCAGAATGCCTGAAGCTCGTACGTCTGACGATAAATTGCGTTTGAGCTCACAGTTCATCAACATAGAAGCAGCCAAGATATTTCTGGAACATCCAATGCAGCAGCCCATTACAGGTAGCGATCATGGCGGATAAGTTAACTGATTTCAGCACCAGACGATTGATTGATCAGGCACTCATTGATCACCAGATGGAACGACGGGAATTACTCTACGAGTTCAATCACTCCCGGCCGGGCGAGCATCAGAAACGCCGGGATTTACTGAAACAGATTCTCGGTCACTATGAAGGAACCCACATCGAACCCCCGTTTCGGTGTGATATGGGCAGCCAATTATCCATCGGAAAAGGTGGATTTATTAACTATGGCTTGATTGTGCTGGATATCGCCCCCGTGAGTATTGGCAACCATGTACTGATTGGTCCGAATGTTCAGCTTTGCGCTGCCAGCCACCCTATCCTGCTGTCGGAACGAGTCCAGCCTTTCGCCTGTGGCGATCCGATTCAAGTGGGTAACCATGTCTGGATTGGCGCCGGAAGTATCGTGCTTGGTGGTATTTCGATTGGGGAGAATACCGTCATTGGTGCCGGAAGCATGGTGACCCAAGATATTCCGCCCAATGTCGTCGCTGTCGGGAACCCTTGCCGAGTCATCCGTACGATTGAACAGGGTGATATACCAACAGAGGCAGAAATTCAGGCCCTTTACCAGACACTCGGTGTGGGGGATGATTGAACGCATTTTAGGATACACAACACCAGGCAGTTGAAATAATTCAAGAATGAAAATGACGCTTCATCCTCAATGAAAGCACATTCCAAAAGATAATAATTCATATCAAAAATTCCCGGTGTTATGAAGAAAACTACTTACAAGTCGTCATAAAAATCATCTTCCTCATCTTCTGAGGCAAAAGCGGCGCCTGGTCCCCAATCTTGAAGACTTAAAAATCCTACGCCAGTTAACCCGGCTAACTTCAAAGCGCTTACCACGGATTCATGATAAAGATAATGTGGTTTTTCATGTAGCCTGAACACCAAACGTTCTTGTAAAGGAATTTTATCCAATACATCTTCATTCAAAACCATTTGTCTCAATTCAAACTCATCATTTTCATAAGTTCCATCATAAACCGATCGCTTTGGATCTAAAGCACGATAGTTTTTCCAGATGTGCACTAAATAATGCTTATCCCACGTTTTCCCTCGATTCTCGATATATGCCGGGTAAAAATCAACACCAGGCAATTGAAATGATTCAAGTACGTTCTTGAACTTTTCAGACACTAATCCTGCAGGCAATACTTCATGATAATCACAAGGGCTAAAACGTCCATCATCCCCCACAGTAATATGTATATATCCAGGGCCAAGAACCTCACGCTGAATCGAACGCATTGCTAGCAATCTCAATATTCCATCATCAGATTTCCGATTCTTCGCCAGCATATATGGTGCAGAATCTGCATCTTCTGTCAGTAAATAGTACTTAGAATCATACTTCATTATTTACAATTTCCGGTGCATTCGAATGTGTGAATTCGCTTGCTGGATTTTCTGAGCAAGATCTGGATGAAAATACAAAGCTTCATCATCATACGCAAGCCAGATCTGCTCACCTGATTGAATTGCACCCAAAACCATAGGTACAGCTTCCGCCTGAATAAATTCATATTCCCAATCTTCTTCATCTGTCATACGCACCATTGCAGGTAATGTCTCGAAATCGTCGGTAATCCCTAAGTCATCACTGATGTAGACGCCAGGAAATATCGTAAAATCAAGTATCACTCGAGGCTCATCAGAGTAGTATTTCGTTTTTTGTACTTCAGCCAATGGACCAGGCTGTTGGTAGCTTTGTTTGATCCAGTTATCCATCAGATCACCTCTATCGGGAAAGTCACAACACCAGTGATATGGTGCTTATCTAAGATATTCTTAACTTTTTCATTGACAACGACAGCACTGATATATTCTTTCACTCTAAAAACATCATGTTTTATTTTCAATTGATTTAACTTTTTTGAGTCAAACACCATTTTTTTGATGAAATCGTATGATTCATAATAGTCACTGTAATTTCTTGCTTCAGAACGATGAACCTCTAACACTGAATACGATGTATAAACATTCATGTGGAAATAATCAGTGAGAACATGATCATCCAGATTGACTTCAACCGGGATAAATTGAACACCTGAAATAAAGTTTAAATTAAAGAAATCAACTATTTTCCGATGCGGAATAAAGTCAATAGTCTTCAAAACGTCAGAGATATTCCTCTGTGTATAAACCTGGTCAACATGGATAACAGGAGGATGACCATAGGCTTTAATTGATAGATCACTTTTGTTGACAATTTTTCTAAACTCATTATCAAATGAAAATGACGCTTCATCTTCAATAAAATCACATTCCAACAGATAATAATTCATTTATCCTCCTAATTTAGCTTTTGCACCAGAATTCAGTAATTTTATGTTGTTATAGAAATCAAGGAACTGATGATGACTCGCCCCAAATCTATGATTACATTGCTGTTCTTTAGATTTTTTCTTATCACCTTCTTTCAACTTCCCTCTACAGCCAGCATTACCTTGCGCATAATCAGCACCAAAACTTGCTGGTTGACTAATAATTCCTTTATGCGAAAAGTCATTCATCAGCTGAAGCATATCAACAGATATATTATATAATCGGTTTATTATCATATCTTTCGCTGCATTTTTCTGATAGCAATAGAATGAATCTTCTATTTCATCAGATAACATCAAGAGCTTTCTATTTATTTCTATCGTATATGCTGATGGATGACTACTGTTATGTAATGGAACTTCCAATGCACAAGCTAGCTCCGGAACAATTGGTAATACTGTAACATTATATTCTTTGTTAATGTTATAGCCTAGCTTTGGAAGCAGATTAAAAAGGAAGTCATTTTTTTTCATTTCCTCTATAGTAACAATATGATGCGCCGCGATAACATTTCCAGGATATTCCTGTTCATGCTCTTTTCTACGCCATTTTCCATGTTTATTTTTATCTGCACACCTTGCCCACCAGTCATGATCAATTGCTTTGATGCCCAAGTACTTCCATGGTGAGTGTTTTCGCTGCTCTTTGTCAGACCCTTTTCCTGTAAACCCACGACGAGTGAAACCATAGTTAGGATCTGTTGCTTTGAACAGCTCACCTTGATAACCATCGTGCTTGCACAAATTTTTTGTTTTCTGTGCTTTTCTCCCTTTAAAAAGAACTTTTTTACCACATAAACCACAAGGCTTTCCCTTATGCCGCTCTAAATTAGTTTCATTCTCCGTCTCATGCTGTTTCTTTTTATGATGATTCAGCATCAGCTTTTTGTTCTCTGCGATCTTCATCAGCACTTCAATCAGGCCTTCCAGACCTTTACCGGCATTTCTGGCCGTCACACCTCCCGTGATTGCAGCGGCAGCAACGGGGGCTGCGACACCAGCACTGGCTGCACCGGCCAGTGCTGTTCCACCGGTGACCGCGGCTGTATCAATCCCTTTTTGAGTGATCTGTGAAACGGCAAAACGTGTGAATTCATCAGGCGGCATGGCCTGCATCAAACGACGTGGCAAGCTGGCGAGATATTCACGGGTTTCCGGTTCTGATAACAAAAGCAGCAGAATCTCCATCGCCATACTGGCTTGCTGCAAACCCAGTTTTGCCCGATCGATCTGATCTAAACGCCGCTGCAGGATGTCGATGTCCCCTGTTGCAATGGCTTCGACCAGAACGTCAACCCCGATATCTGCCGCGTCCATCAGTTCACCGAACTCGCCGAAATCCGGGATATAGTCGGTAACCCCGGTACTGACGCCTAACCCGGCATGCTGCGCATAACGCCAGCTTTGTTCCAGAAAAGAGAGATCATCAAACGCATCTTTCCGGTGCTCCATTTCCGCTAATTCTGCTTCCACAGATGCCTGTACCAGCGCAAACAGCTCAGGTTCAACTTCAGTGACCGGCATCGTCGCAGCTTCACGACGGGCAATATTCACCATCTCTTTGAGCAATGGCGCCATCTGTTCCGGAATTTGTTTGATCAGATCAGGGATCGCGGTTTCAGCCTTTTTCGCTTCACCTTCATCACCAAACTCAATCTGTGCGCCCACTTGAGGAACGCCATACAAAACGACACTGCCTTTGGCATCCAGTTTCCCTTCATGTGTTTCACCATTGGCAAACATCACGGTATAGGGCACGTATCCCGCTGGCGTGCGTTCGATATCATCGTAAGTCAGGTTGATCGCCAAAGGTGCGGGCATCGCTTTCAGAGCATGTACCACATCATTGATACTACTGCCCTGTGTTGTGCGTTGCTGCTGACTCAACACCACCATTGGCGCTTCACCTTTCGCCCGAATCGTCGTGATTTTCTGTTTCAGGCCTTTCATGGCTGCCGAAACATCGTCCGGAAGAGAACGGCGAACGGTTTTGATGGCATCCCGGTGTGCTTTCAGGTTGTCTGTAATCAAGCTGTACCCACGGGTGTCGGCATGCAGACTGACCGTCTCTAGCCTTTTGTCTGTCTGTTCAAGGATTCGGACACAGGCGCGGCTCAGTTCAGTCGACTTTGCATCCCAATCGAGCTGATCCAGCCAGGCTTGCGGATTCCCCCGGCCAATATACCGCATGGAAGCCAGCAGATTCTGACCGGATTCTTCTTTGTGGTACTTCACAAAGAGCTCAAACAGGACGCCTTCTTTATCCAGCACGGGCATCAGCGTACTGATTAACCCCAGAACCTCCTGCTCTGGCACAGTCTGCTGCTCAAAGAAGTTCATCAGGCGCGCTGCGATATCTTCCACTTGCCCGGGTTTTGGGTTGAGCGGCAGCGCGGCGCGGATTTCCACTTCAAGCATCTGACGGATGTCCATGCTGTCTGTCAGCACTTCACCAACATAGCCCCAGGATTGTTTTTGCATATCCCCGCGCGGGATCCAGAACGGTACACAACGCTCAGAGGCTCGGTCAAAAAATATATCATCCGGCAGGGTTGCCTGATTCGGATTCACAGAACGCAGATAATTGACCGTAAAAGGTGCGGGAGCTTCACCATATTCGACGGTGCATCCTTGGGTTGGCAGGCCGTCGACAATCGCTTCCCCCTGACCGTTTAGCGTCCCTTCTGCCAGCACGGCACCGGATTCATCTTTCAGTTTGAACGGTGCATCGGCCAATGGATAACCTGTACTGTAACGGCAATGAATGCGCAAGGCATGAGTTTGATCCTCGTCCGGCTGGACCGTGACAGACGGATTTTCACATCCGAAGCACACGGTGTTCCCTGCGTTCATGGTCATCATATCGGTTTTACGCGCGACCCCAACGCCCTCAATTTTTACCGTTGAGGAAGCAGACGTAAATTTGGCTTCTGCTTCTGTAGTACCGGACACCAACCCTTTCTGATCGCCACCGGCATCCCCTGTACTGCTCGAGAAAATACTGTTTTTCAGCGCAATACTGTTGCCGCCATCTGCGGTCACTGTCGTGGTGCCATCGGCCAGATCTGCCGACTTTGCGTGATTGCCATAGGGAATCGGAACCACAGGTTTACCTACCGTTGTCAGACAAACATCAGGCACGGAAGCATTGGCTTCACCGCCGGAACCTTGATGAACAATACTCAGACCATCCGCACTGATCGTGACACCCATGACGCTTTCCTCATGAACTGAACAAGAATGGTCGATATTCTATCAGATGCTTAGCAACTCATCCTATTGATAGAAAAGAAGAAATCGCCTGTCAAAATCACTTTTTGACCTGTCATTCCGACACTTGTTCATATCTGTGAAGCGGATCAATGTCGTCAAAATTTTGAACATCACGGGGCGTCTGGCATTCAAAATGTGCGGTAACTGAGTCCATCAAAGTGAAGACGATGGCTGATTTCAGCGTTCTGAAGCACAGATCCGAATCCCATGGCGACACATTCCCTTGGGCTTCAGATCTCAGCTTTCCGTCACAGGTGCCCGGCTTTTATGCGCCTTCAGAGCACGATAATCAGCCAGAATGCCGTAAATGCAAGGCACCACGAACAACACTAAAAGGCTTGCGGCCAGTAAACCGAACGTAATGCTGATCACTAACGGGATCATGACCTGCGCCTGCAGGCTGGTTTCGAATAACAAAGGCAGCATGCCAGCAATGGTGGTCACGGTGGTCAGTAACATGGCCCGAAGACGTGCTTCACTGGCTTTTCGGGCTGCATCCTGCAAGGCCATCCCTTCCAGAACATTGGCTTTCACATAAGTCACCAGCAAAATAGCATTATTCACCACAATGCCCGCCAATGAGACAAATCCCACCATGCTGGGCATGGTCAGCGGATATCCCATCAACATATGGCCCGCAATCACACCGATCAGTGACAACGGAATCGCCAGCATCACAATCAGGGGTTCTGCATAAGTCCGGAACTGAATACTCAGCAGCACAAAAATACCGATCAATCCGATCAGAAACCCATTGCGGACCGAGATCTGGGTGATGCGGCTGTTTTTTATCTCGCCTTCCACCTGAAGGCTGATGCCTGGAAAGCGGGTTTGCAATTCAGGCAGAAAACGCGCAAGTGTATCCGTCACCACCGCTTGGGCATTGGCTTTCTGGCTGTGAACTGCGCCAAATACAGTGACGGTCTGCTGACTGTCGATGCGATGAATCCGCGAGTAATCCCGCTCAACATAAATATCAGCCACACTCAGCAAGGGAATACGGTCCCCGGTCCGTGGATGAAGTAAAGGAAAGTATTCCAGAGATTCAAGATTCAGCTGACTCTCGGCGGCAAGCTGTACTGTGATTTCCAGATCATCAATTCCCCGGTAAATCTCATCGACGGTCACACCATGAAATGCCTGACGGAGCTGCGCTGCGACCTGAGCAGACGTGAGGCCCGACGCCAGAGCTTCCGGTTTGAGCGTAAACCTGAGCTCGGGCTTACCCGGCCGTAAATCATCGAACACGTTATCAACGCCCGCATACCCTTTCAGCCATTGCTGGAGTCCGTAAGACGCCTCTGACAACTGCGCAAGATCCCTGCCCTGCAAGCGTAATTCAATGGCTCTGCCTGCAGGACCGAGAGACGGCTCGGTGAAAATCACCTGAGCAACCTGAGGCAGCGCCGGTAACGCGTCTGACCAGGCCTGAGTCAGGGTATCCATTTCTGTCACCCGCTGCTCAGCCGTGAGCAAGTCGACACTGATCGTTGCCAGATGCGCGCCGGTCTCAAAGGCATCCGCATTGTGGCTGTAGGTGACGGTGACCGCTTTCACCAGCGATTCAGATGCTTGCGGCGCCAGTGAATCCGTGGCTTGGTTCAGCGCACTCAGCACGTGATCAACCACCTGCGCTGTGACATGGAAGGGAGTTCCGGACGGAAGGATCAGCCTTGCCTCCAGCACATCCCCATCCATGTCAGGCAGGGCCTGAAACTTCAGATGACCGCTCACCAGCATCCCAACCGAAAGCATCAGTAATGCGAGACTGCCCCCAAGGACGGCATAGCGGTAATGCATGGCATGCTCAACCGCCTGCCCCGTGCGCTGCTGCAATTGCAGAAATGCCTGATTGATTCGGGTTCTGAATCGGTTGTCCGGCGATGGCTTGTCATGCATCAGGGTATGATGCAAATGGCTGGGTAATATTAAAAACGCCTCAATCAAACTGACCGAGATCACCACGAGTAATACCGCAGGAATCACCCGAAGGACCTGTCCAATCTCTCCTTCAATGAATAATAAGGCCCCAAAAATCAACACCGTGGTTGCAAAAGAAGACAGCACTCCGCTGGCCGCACGAGCGACCCCGTCTGTCACTGCTGCCAGCGGCTTTTTTCCCAGTCTGGACTGCTCGGCAATGCTTTCTGAAATAACAATGGCATCGTCCATTAAAATGCCTAATGCCAGTAACAGCGCGACAATACTCATCATATTCAGCGTGATGCCAAGCGATGACAGGACAAAGAAACTCGCCAGAAAACTCACGGGTAATCCGGCAACCACCCAAAAGGTAAAACGCAGGCGAAAAAACAGCAGCAGACTCAGAAACACCAGAATCAATCCCTGCCAGGCGTTTTCTATGAGCATGTTTAAACGATCCACCACGATCGAGGTATTGTTCTGAATCAGGGTAAGCTGAACACTCTCGGGGAGATGGTCATGCTCAGCGGACACAAAGGACTCAACTGCGGCAAGGACAGACAAGCTGTCATCCGTGATATTTTTCCGGACATTCAGCAAGGCCGCTGGCTGTCCGTTTAATCGGGCCTGATTTTCCGGCTCACTGAATCGCTCTTCAATCGTCGCCAGATCGCTCAATTGGATCTGGCTGCCTGTGTGCCCGCTGAAAATAGTCAGATTGGCAAGTTCAGCCGCAGTGACGCGTTGATCATCCAGGCTCAGATCATACGTTCTGGACACTGTCTCTATGGATCCCAGAGGCAGGTTCAAATTCTGGGAAGCTATCCGCTGACTGATCTCTTCCAGTGTTAAACCGTAAAAACGGAGTTGCTCCGGGCTGACTGACACCCGAAGTTGTCGCGTTGAAAAGCCTTCAATCCGGACGATCGGTATCTCAGGTTGCCGCAACATTTTGGTTTTCAACTGCTCTGCCAGTGTTTTTAATTCCGTCTGGGACAGACCGGACGCCGTCACTGCAATCGTCACCACGGGGCTGGTTCTGCCCATCTCTTCAACGACTGGGGTTTCCGCTTCATCCGGAAAGCTGTCAATACTGTCAACGGCTGAGCGGATATCTTCCTGAAATACCGAAAAATCCCGGCCCTCCTCCATGGTCAGTGTCATCTGCGCGAGGTTATTCCTGGCCTCACACAAAACTTCAAGCAGATTGGGGATCGCTTCCGTCGCATCTTCCAGGGGGCGACAAATCCCGTTTTCAACATCTCTCGGACTTGCTCCGGGATAAGGCACCAGCACACGCACCGTGTCTGACGCAAGCCTGGGGAAGGTCTCCCGTTGTAAAGATGGCAGTGTCAATAACCCTGCCAGAATCAGCAGGATCATCAGTAAATGAGCCGCCGTCGGGTGGCTGGCAAAATATCGGATCATCACTGGCCCACTCCTGCCGACTGCGCCAGCATGGTCGGTGTGGTTTCCAGGCGAGCCGGCGTCAGTGATAACGGCAATCCATCCAGTGCGGGCTGTACATCACTGGTGATCACTCGGGTGCCGTCCGGAATATGACCCGGTGTAAACAACGCCCAATCCTGCATCGTCAGGCTGGCCGTCGCAGACACACGGCTCAAACGCCCCTGCTTGTCGGCAGTCAGAAGCGCGCCAGCATGCAGCGCATGACGCGGCAGAACCACCGCCTCAACCGGGGAACCCACCAGCGTCGCAATGACTGGCATCCCTGCCAGCAAAGGCGGCTTTTTGCCCGGCGACAAAAAACGGTATGGCTGATCGACCGTCAGGGTAATACTCAGTGTGTGCGATTGCGGATCCAGCGACTCCCCCAGATTCACAATCTGCCCGCGCCAGACCGATTCTGAAAAGCCCGGCACCTGAATCCGGGATTCAAGCCCCAGTTGACTCAGCAAGGGGCCGAATTGTCCCGCATCCGTCAGATCAATCGCAGTGCCGTGATCGTCAAACAACAGCTTCAAAAAGGGTTTGAGTTTCGCGATGGGGAACTGCGCTTTCACTTCCATCTGATCGATACCGCTGGCTTCAAATAAACGTTGTCCCGCAGGCACATACTGGAAGCGATCCGTATGAACGGCGGTCAGCCGACCGGTAAAAGGCATCACAATCCGGGTCCGGTCTAAATCGCGCTGGGCCTGTGTCACTTTCGTTTCTGCCAGTGCATGTTTTGCTTCCAGTACATGGCGTCTTGCTGGTAGCGTCGCGATTTCATTTTCCAGTATCGCTTGCTGCTGGCGGAGCTGAATCAGTTTTTGCCGTTCACTGTCGACCTGAGAATCGGATTGTGCGCCCCGCTCGCTCAGCGTCCTTTTCCGCTTCAGTTCACGCTGAGCCAATGCGATGTTCTCCTGAATCAGCGCGTCACGCTGTGACAGGTTCTCCGCAGTGGTATCGATTTCCCGTAAATTCGCTGCTGCTATCGCCCGTTCCGCTTTCGCCTGAGTGAGTGCCAGTTGATAATCCGCAGGATCCAGTTCAACCAGCACCTCCCCCTGATTCACCAGACTGCCTTGTTTCAAATGAGGCGAGACCCGAACCACCTTTGCAGACACCTCAGCCAGTGCCACCACTTTTTGGGTCGGTTCAATGAAACCATGCCCCACCAGCTCGGGACGAATCGACCTTGGCGCCGTTTCGATAAAAGTTACAGCCATGGGCGTCATTTCAGTTGACTGGTGATTGACTGGCGGACGTGTTTTGAACAGCACAACCAACATCAGCAATCCCACCACAGCGAGCATGGGTAACGCGAGTTTGGATTTTAAAATGACTTTCAGGCGATTGCATTTCATGTGGAGCCCCTTACCTGGGCGGACTGCCCAAACCTTGTGTGAGTAATAACGTCAGATGCTGTTTCCAGGCACTGGAGCGAAGCACCTGGCGATCAACGCCCAGTACATCCTGAATCAATGGCTCGGCAATCATTGGAAAAGCCATCAGACTGATCAGCGATGCGGTGGCAAATTTCGGATTGATGTCTTCACGGAGAATGCCTTTCTGCTGCAAAGTCGTGAACAGATTCAGCAAGGATTCCCCCATCCGGGCAGGAAAGGTTTTTACGAAATGCGCTCTCAGTTTGGCCTCGCGGGTCAGCACTTCATCTTTGATCAAATGAACCAGCCATGGTTCTTCAGACATCATGTCTGCGATCCGGTCAACCAGTACCGGTAAAACGGATTCTGGCTGCGTTTCAAGTAAAGACACGACTTCCTGTATCCGCTGCTGGCGCTGACGCCCGCTCCGGTCCAGAAGCGCGATAAACAGCCCTTCTTTGTTTCCAAAGTAGTAACTGATCATGGCGGATTGTGTGCCGGCTTCCGCTGCCAGCTCACGAATAGTGATGGATTGATAAGATTTTTGATCCAGTAATCTTTCGGCAGCATCAAGGAGTGCCGACATCATCTGTGCCTGTTTTTCGGGATCTTGCGGTCTGCCTCGGGACATGAGCTCTCGTTTAGTTAATCAAGTGATTAACTAAATCATAGATGCATTCGGTGAATGATTCAATCCTGTCATTCAGAACGCAGATCAAAACTTAAGAAAATGTCAGTCGCCGCGCAGGTGATAGATCATGGTGGTTGAACCGGAGAAGCCGATCAGACGTTTCAGGAAAGGAAAGGATTCACTTTTGATCGCAACGAACCCTTTTTCCGTGTAGAGCTTTCTGGCTCTGGGATTAGAATCGATCACATCCAGCCGGACCTGCAGGTACTGATCTTCATCTGCAAAAGCAAGGATTGAAGACAACAATGCAGAGCCAATCCCCGCCCCGCGACATGCGGGGTCTACAGCAATGCCATCCATGATCATTTCCCCAGAAACAGGCTGACGTTCAAATAAACTCAAAATGGCTGCGGCGCGTATTCCCTGCCAGAAACCCAGCACACGAAAAAGGGATTTCAGGGTGATCCCGCCAGTCAGCGAACCTTCCGGCGTTTGAAAACCCGCAATACCGACAATTTTATTTTTCTGGGTCGCTACAAATGAATATTCAGGATTGAACGACTCAGCCAATAAATGAATCCGCTGTGCCTGACTCGGAATCGCAACCTGAAACTTATGACCAAATGCCAGCTCATATAAAGTCGCCACTTCCAACGCTCGGGACCGGTGCCACCCCTGTTCAATAGCAATATGTCGCTCGTCCATCAAATTCTCCTTTCAAATCCGGGGGGATCGGGAAATATCGCCCGCTCTGGGTACCTTTGTTTGAAATACTCGCGCACGATTATATTGGGTTCTTTTATTTTTAAATCAATGGTATGCATTTACGGTTTGCACAATAGATTCTGACGTCTAGGGTTTATTTGGCTGTGAAAAAGCCGAAAATCAATACCATCAATAGGTGAAAAAATGAAAAAAACAACGGATGTGGCATTTTATCGCGAAAAAAATTTTGGGGGTTCTCCTGAATATTACGGGTTAGGGGATGATGTGACCTTTCACTACGGAGACAACTTCAATGATAAGTACCTCTCTCTGAAAGTGATTAACCCGGTTAAAATTAATTGCTATCAGAATTCCGACGGCTCAGGGATTTTCAAAACCTATACACAAGGCGACTACGCTGATCTGGCAGAAATCGATGGCCTGTCTAAATTTCAAATTCTTGAAGTTGATACCTATTTCTCGATCAGTATGCGTCTGATCGATCAAACCGGCGGAGAGCCACATCAGTTCTTGATGACTTTCAACGCGCACAACATCGGACAGGCAGAATTTTGGTCCGGCAATGATGACTATACGGCTTTACCGGTCACAGATAACAGTGATCTGGTCACGTGTGCCATTTATATCCGCGACATGTCCAGCGGTGAATATATCAGCAATGGTTCCATGTATTTTCAGTACAACCCGCAGCATGGCATGATTGAAATTGTAACAAACAGCGAGACTTTTCCGTCTAATCTGAAAGTGCAGCGTATTGACAATACCAAGTTCGATTTCACTTTATTGAGCCGCTAATCACGCAATCCATTGTACACCCCGCCCCGGCGCATGTGACTTTTCTGTCGGGGCAGATCGTGAATCTTTCAAAACACAAGCTTCCGTTTAGTTCGCGAATCCCATATCGCAGTTGGATCTGATCACATGCCTGAAAAGCGCTTGTATCTCTTCCCTTAAATTTACCGTTCGATCTGTCGCATAAACCATTGATAGAATTATTGAATACATCCGCATCGACAATGGACCCTTTCATTTTAGTATTACTGTCACTCATCCCACTCGGGATCATGGTTTACATTTGGATCAAAACGACGTTCTATCTCAGAACGCAGCATATTTTGAAGTATCCTTTTCCACAGCCTCTCAAAGCAAAAGTAAAATCGGCTTATCCGCATCTTTCAAATAATGAGGTTGAATTCGTCTTTGAAGCGCTACGGGAATATTTTCTGATGTGTCGTCAAACATCGCTGATTTCTATCGCGATGCCATCCAAAGTGGTCGATACAGCCTGGCATGAAATGATTTTATCGACCAGAACCTATCATGAGTTCTGTAAAAAATCCTTTGGTCGCTATCTGCACCATCAGCCCGGTTGGGAAAGTCCTTCAAAAAATGTACAAAAATTTCAAAACCAGAAAAGCTGGGGAATCATCTGCCAATTTGGCCAAATCAATCCGGCATATCCTGCAACAATACCATTGCTATTTCAGATCGATGAACAACTGAACATCCAAGATGGATTCTTTTACCAATACCGGCCGGAAAAAAACGCAATTTATGTGAAAGACTGCAGCCGCTCTCAGCATGCGCCCTGGAAGCTCTATTGTCGACTCCCCGTTCTTGAAAATCATTCTGATGGCGGTGATGGTGGTGATGACAATGGCAGTAAATCTAACAGCGATGATCGTGATGAAATCCGTCATACAGGGAGCCACGGTGGAAATGCAAGCGGCAGCGATACCAGCAGTAGTGGCTCCAGCAGCGATTACGGCAGCTCAAGTTGCAGCGGTGGTTCAAGCTGTAGTAGTTCAAGCTGTAGTGGTGGCGGGAGCAGCTGTAGTTCTTGATCAGATCAATGCACCAAATGGGAATCAGGCAGATTTCAACGCCAGATCTCCATTTGTCATACGGGGTATACGCTCCGGCGGCTTATGCTGACTGGGCCAGTTGCTGAAGCACGCTCATCGCCTGCGCAGCTTTTCCTGCAGGCACAAAGATATGATCGTGATAATACGCGGCAATGACGTTCGCACTGATGCCCTGTTCAGCCAGTGCCGCAGAAAACGCCGCCGTTAGCCCCACCGCTTCCAGACTTGAGTGTACCGTTAACGTGATACACCGGAAGATCCCTTCGAAACTGAGTCCTGCATGTTCAGCGACCTGACGGGACACGACCAGAGTTAACCCTTCTTTTTCAATAAAGGTCGCCAATGGCGCCAAATGCACATAATCGTTCAGATCACCCGACACCGCACAGAAGACATAATCTTCCTGCTGCATCTCTGGTGACAGCGTGCGAATCATTTGTTGTAAATTGGTCAACCCTGACATGTTGTACTCCCGTTAATCCTTGAAACATTTGTGCATCACATAAGTATCGACTTCACCTAAAACGCGATGCCGATATGCCGCAGGTATCGTGCCAACAATGCTGTAACCGAGCTTTTGCCACAATGCCACTGCCGCTTCATTGGTTGAGACCACAGAATGAAACTGCATCGCTCGGAATCCCATTCCCCGCACAACCTGCTGAGAATAATCACATAATTTCCGGGCAACGGACGACATCAGGATGTTTTGCCGTCGCCTGCTCGTGATAAATATCTGCCAGATAACCGGCCAGCTCACTTTCAGCGAGTTCTGCCGGAATCACCACATCATAGATTCGAACGCGCAATGAAGTTTGAGATTCAGAAAACAGCAACCACTCGCCAGATATTCGCTGGACGGACATCAACTTTCCATAAACAAGAAAACGAATCCGCATATTCAACTCATGCAACAACCAATCGTGAGTGAAAGTATGCCTGAGCCATCCTCAAGGGTCATCTGTCAGTGTCACAAATCATTGTTCGCATATGCTATGCAAGGACAAATCAGTACAAGTCGCCCAGAACGATAAACCGGAAAAGTTTCACGACCTGATTCGATACAGGTCCATCGCAGACGTATGGGAGGGAGAGAAAGAAGAGAAACAAACGCATGGAAAAAAATCGGGGCTTTTCAGCCCCGCACTCAAGGAACCATAGTTCAGTTTCTTATTATTATTCGGTTGTCATCCAGCGAAATGCTGAGAGACCAATAGGTTAAGACTATGCAATCGATTCAATTCACGCGAGAAAATGACCAAAAAAAGCATCAAAATCTCGTCAAGATCACGAAAGATTCAAGAATTTTCTGAGATTTTACAAGAAGTCAGCACGAAGGAGTGACGATAAGAGGTTCAAACCTGACAACGAAAATCCAAGTGTTTTCCTGAACTGTAATCATATTTGACCAGAGTAACATTGAAATATGACAGTTCAATTCTTTCATTTATTGCACTGAATCACAGCATGGTTGACGTTGATCAATTTCGAAAACATCTATGCAATCACGCACAACATGCCATCCCTTTCTCAACCATTCATGAGCAAAGAAGAATACATTCTCTTATAACCTTTGGCAATTATTCTCTTTGATAATATAACTGTCATTGTGCATTCACCGCTGTGAGAGAGAGATGCTTTCCATCTTCACCTTTTTATTCTCCGTCAAAAAACTATCACGAGCGACCCACCTCTCACCGGATGCTGCTTACCTTCAAACCACACCATCTTTGTATGCAGATGCGCTGGAAGCAATCTACCGGGCGCTGCATTGATCTGAAAGCGAAACATCAGATCTTGAGAAGCATTTCCCAGCGATGATGCATCCGATTGCATCGGACATGCAATTTATTTCGACATCCGTGATCATCGGACGGTCTCAATAACCTTTCTGGAGACCGGACCCAATACCATCGTCATGAAACATCTGTCAGACAGACTGACTGACTCATGACAAAATCATTAGACATCGAACCATCGTCCTTCACCCGAACTGTATGAAATTCCAACAAAATCCATTTTAAACACTGTTTCAGATCACATTTTTATTGATATGCATCGCGATTGATAGCAATTTCACCTAGGGTTTACTCGGTTTAAACAAAGAACCCGATCGAGCGATTTCATTTGCACTCTAAGCAAAAAATCATTTCAAACTGCACAGGATGTCACTCATGATTGAAACATGGATCAACGCTTTTGTTGGATTTGTTTGGGGAAAACCCATGCTTATCCTCCTGGTCGGCGGCGGCCTCTTCTTCACGCTGTACGGCAAATTCACGCCATTTAGATACATCAGACACAGCTTTCAACTGCTCACCGGAAAATTTGACGATGGCACAGGCAGCGGAGATTTATCGCATCGCAAAGCATTAGCGGCCGCTTTGTCCGGCACTCTGGGATTAGGCAACATCGCTGGGGTCGCATTAGCACTCAGCGCTGGCGGACCCGGCGCTGTATTCTGGATGTGGCTTACCGCACTGCTGGGAGTTTCCACCAAATTTTACACCTGCACCCTCGGCGTGATGTATCGCCACCGAGATGCGCAAGGTCGTGTTCATGGCGGTCCGATGTACACGGTCCAGAATGGCCTTGGCGCTCCTTATCAATGGCTGGCCATCCTGTTTGCGATTGCAGGCTTAATGGGATTTGTCCCTTCGTTTCAGATCAACCAGCTCTCTGCCGTGATTCAGACTCAGTTATTTCCGGAAGTCAGCTGGCTCGACAGTCAGGCTTTCTCCTGGGCGCTGGGGCTGATTCTGGCGGTCTTTGTGGGTTGCGTGATCTGGGGCGGATTGAAGCGCGTGGCCGATGTGGCAAGCACGCTGGTCCCCTTGATGGCTGGCAGTTACTTCGTGATGGCAGTGCTGGCATTACTGCTCAACGCAGAAAAAATTCCAGCCGTTTTTTCATCGATCTTTGAAAGTGCATTCGCCCCGCAAGCGGTATTCGGCGGTGTCCTCAGTGTCATCATCATTGGCGTCAGCCGGGGTGCATTTTCGAATGAAGCCGGCATTGGCACCGAGGTGATGGCCCATAGTGCCGCCAAAACGGATGAACCGGTTCGGGAAGGGCTGGTTGCCAGTCTGGGCCCGATCATTGATACCCTCATCGTTTGCAGTTGCACCGCCCTGGTGATTCTGGTGACTGGCGTATTGGACCAAAGTGAAGGCATGCAGGGCGTCAGCCTGACGATGGCCGCATTCCAGTCTGCATTTGGGACGACGGGAACCTGGTTACTGGCAGCGCAAGTTCTGATTCTGTCCTTCACAACGGTCTTCACCTTCTGGTATTACGGCTACAAATGTTTCGTGTATCTGTTCGGCGAACAGGCGGGTGAATACTACAAATACCTCTATCTCGGGTTAGTGGTCTTAGGTGCAGTCGCCTCTGTTGATATCGTCTTTCTTTTCCTGATTGGTGCTTACGGACTCATGGCTGTACCCACCATGGTCTCTGGCATTTTGCTTGCACCCAAAGTAAATCAGGAAGTGAAACGCTATTTCGGAGAAGAGAAGCATCGGCTTAATATCGCCAGAACCTCTCAGCAAACGGATTAAAAAAATTGCCCCGATCTCCTGAAAGGGGCAATTTTTTGTAATCATTTCAACAGCAATGAATCAAAGTATCCCATTCATTCGTTATTTTTGTTTTTCATCAGGATCATGAATCTCAATCCCCTGCTCATCCCAGCAATCCCACCCCGGAAATGCCAGTGGCTCAATCGTTTCCAATTGGCAGACATGCTGTGCCCAATCCGCTAAGTTCGCTTGTAAATCATGCTCAAATTGTTCTGTCGATTTATACGTGAAGCCTTTGTTCTGGATCTCAGTCGACAAATAAGGCGGTAACACTGTAAAGCCCATATAGTGCAGAGAAAAATTGATCGACCGAAGTAATGATTCTATTTCACCACCGCCACGCCCCTGTTCTGTGAAGGTAGCCCGTGGTGCGCCAGAAGTCACAGAGCAAATCGCTCGTTTCCCTCTAAAATAACCGTTGTCATATCGCATTTTGCTGGTATACAAGCCACCCCCCACAAATACGCGATCAAACCAGCCTTTCAGCATCGCTGGCTGCTGATGCCACCAAAGCGGAAATTGTAAAATCAGCATGTCACATCTTTCCAGACGCTCAATTTCACGTTGAACATCAGCAGGCAATGTCTGAGTCCGATACGCATGTCGCTGCTCGGATAAAATATCGAACCGGCCCTGCTCAGTCCGGTTGGAGTAATGTGCAGCTTTCTCAACAGGGTCAAAGTTTTCCATATATAAATCAGAAACTTCTACCTGGTGGCCTGCATTTTCTAATGCGCGAATTGCTGTCGTCGTCAAAGATGCATTAAAGGATCTGGGTTCAGGATGACAATGGACGATCAAAATCTTCAAAACTTCTCCTTGTGTAATACCAATCAAAGTAGGTCAATGATCAGAAGTAGCGCCGAAAAATGTTTGAGAACAAGGCGGATTTTTTAGATCAGTAGTGATTCTACAATCAAAAAATTCTAACGCAGTTATCGAACATTTTAGCAAGCTAGGATGACCAGTTATTTACTGCGATTGGTATAAGTTCCTCTCAAAAAACATTCTCTTTAAATCAGTTCTTCTACCGTTTTAACATTCATTTTCAGCCATCGACCTCCCATGACACAAATCGATAAGCCCATAAAAATCAATCCAGCGCCGAACATTTCCGGCTCAGTCATCCCCTCTCCCAGCATCAAAGACGCAGTGATCATACCAACGACGGGAATCAACAGTGCAAAAGGTGTCACCGTGGCAGCCGGGTAGGTTTTCAGCAAATACCCCCAGAGTGCGAACGCAAGTAATGTCGACAGATAACTGACATACCCAAGTGCGAGCCAGATATCCAGTTTGGCAGTGCTCATCAATATCCAAGGCTCCGACGATTCCGTCAGGTAAGACATCAGCAACAGTGGGATGGGCGGGATCACGCTGACCCAGACCATAAAGTGCAACAGATTCACACCTTGCATCCGCTTCATAATGGTATTGGCGATCCCCCAGCAGAATGCCGCTGCCAGAATCATGCTCAGGCCGATCAAGGTGATATTGCCATCACTTTCAAGGAAGAAAAGACCGAAACCGACGATAGCGACCAACATACCCAGTGTCTGATAGCGGCTGATGACTTCTTTATAAATTAGAACACTCAGCCCAATTGTGAAGAAAACCTGAGCTTGTAAGATCAACGAAGACAACCCGGCAGAGGCATCCGCTTTCATGGCCATAAAGAGTAAACCAAATTTCAGCACACCCAGAAAAAGGCCAACACCCAGCACATTCCATACCGAGGTTTTCGGGAAAGGAACGAACAGCACAGCCGGAAATGCCACAACGGCAAAACGTAAGGCAGAGAACAGTAAAGGCGGTAATGCCTCAAGGCCGACTTTGATTGCTGAAAAATTGATACCCCAGATAAAGACGACAATCAGGGCCAGGCCGATATCTCTCGATTTCATGCGACAACTCCTTTTCCCAGATGTTCAGGCTTGATGAACCACAAACTCCCCTTTCCCCACCGGGATTAAACAAGTGGTCAGCCCTTCTTTTTGGTTCAAGACCGACATGAAGTCGACCAGCTCGGCGTGATGGGAAATCGCGTTGTCGCAGATCAATACGCCGCCAGAAGATAAACGAGAGAGCATGGGTTCGATATAACTCAGGTAGGCCGACCTGTCCGCATCGAGAAAAATGAGATCATAGCTTTCTTCAGTTTGATTCAGATATTCACCCGCATCGCCCTGTATCTGAGTGATCCGGTCTGCAAGTCCGGCACGTGAGAAATTCGCGGCGGCCATTTCCGCTTTTTCAGACCGCTTTTCAATGGTCACAACCCGACCCGTTGCCGGAAGCGCATTCGCCAGCCAGAGGGTGGAATAACCATTGGATGTACCGATTTCCAGAACCCGCTGTGCACGCACCGACTTCACCATCACCGCCAGAAACTCACCGGTATCGCGCGTAATATTCAGCAGTTTTTTTGCTCTGTCTGTTTCCGAAGCATCGTTTCGGCTGCCGTGAGCTTCAAGTTCCAGTAATAAATCTGATAAAGCCATGTTTCCCTCCAAAATTTGAAACGGTCCATCAAAGACAGTGCATTCAAATATGCACAGCCGACCATATCAAGAGAACAGTTCTTCAGCAATCTCTGTCTGGAAACAAAAAAAGGCTGCACAAGGCAGCCAAGCATCACAACTAATTGGGGGGTCATCCCCCCATTCTTATACCGTTCAACATCTATCTGCTCACTGGCAGAGAAATGTATCAATAGAAGATAACGACCAACAGCCATACAACATTAAATGCTCAGTGAAAAATCAAGGCTGTTCGCGACATGGCGCAATTTGCTTTTCCTGATAGCCACACATCACCGGATAAGCATTCGCATGACTGAGTTCGGGCTCAACCATCAGGACATGATCTTTATAGTGACGCCAGGTGTATTCCGCCATACGCACACAATAGTCAGGATTGGAATCTGCCGTGCACTGCTTTCGCGCACGGATCAATGCAGACATTTCCACCTGGCACACGCCGACTTGCGCCACATCATGATAGAGCTGCTCACAGAGTGCGAGCTGTGTTTGTGCCGACTGGGCGGGTTGCACCTGCAGCACTAAATGACGGCTGATATCCCGCCAATGAACTTTTGGCGAGGCACACGCCATCAGCATTGCAGCCAACTGAACCATCAACAGCCATCGTATCCACATCTGCGCTCCCTCTCCCATTTCAACCTCTGAGACGACATGGGTATCAGGCGACCATTCAGCTGGGGTTCATAAACAGACGTTTGTTCAAAAAAGAAAGCATCAAAAAGCCATGCAATCGCATGGCTTTCTGGAGTACTGATGGCGTTCAGGATCCGTTACCCTCTGGCAACAACCGGATGTTCAGGTGTGTGATATGCCTTCTTTAATTCAGCCAGGGCCGTTTTCGGGCCAAGAATCAAAGAGAGGAAAGCAACGCCTCCCAGCATTAAAACACTGCCAACAATCGGCCCGACCATAAAACTGTAAAAACCAAGAAATGGCAGATACACCGTATAACGCAGTATGACCAGCAACAGGGTCTTCATGGGTTGTAACTGATTCATCATGTTTGTCTCCGTCAACTAAAATTGAGCACGCTCATTTATGGTAATTTGAGCGCACTCATTTTTCAACCATCTGACTAAACCTTTTGATTGGTATACGTTATGATATCGGCTCTGTTTGACGATCCCCGGCAACAAGACGATGAAAAAAAGAGAGCAAACCCGCTTAAAAATACTGGAGGCAGCCTGGCTGCTATTTCGGGAAAACGGATATCAGGACACGACAACACGCCATATTGCTGAACAAGCTGGCGTTGCGGCGGGAACGGTGTTCAGTCACTTTCCGACGAAACTTGATTTACTGAAAGCCGGACTGACCACGCAAATTGATGAAGTGATTGACCATGCTGAATCGGAACAGCCCGCCGGATGCCCGCGCCTCAAGCTGCTGCATTTCGCAAAGCACCTTTATACGTTTTACTGTGAGGAATCAGACTTCAGCCGGGAATTATTCCGGGAACTGATCTGGCAGCAGAAAGAATTTGAGCAGCAACTGGACGGATTTCGTCACAAACTCTTTTCGCAAACTTCTCAATATGATGCCTGCAAAGCTGCCGTGATGATGGACTGTTATTTTATGACACTGGTTTCAGGATTGAATGCAGCGCAACCCGACGCTGCACGAATGCTGAAACAACTGGAACGTAAACTAGAAACCTTTGCCTGAAAGGCACTGCCTGCAGACAACTCAGCGCAAAACTTGCCGACGTGCGTGGGCGACTGCAATCAGCCTTTTGGATAGAACAGATATTTTCGAAGGTTCGGCCTGCTCTAAATCCCGCAGCAAACGCGTGATTTCCCCATCCAGATACCGGGCATTTTTGGTTCTGACCAGCGAGCGAATGACTTTTTCTGCATTCTCCGGCAAGGGTTGTGACATTGCCCACTGATAACTGTAGTTTTCTGGTGCAGCCGGAGAGGAAGAAACACGCGACCGGGACTGTCCCGGAACAGGTTTTGCCGGGACGTCTCCAGTCCGGCCGATTCTGTCGACGTACCGCTCAGCCATCGGCGTGTCCAACGCAGGGAGCATTCCGGTTTCGTATAGCTTTGGCCCCAGAATCCCTGCCTGCTCTAATGCAGCTTCACGCACGAACACACTGGCAGCCCGCTTTCCTTTCTTTTCAGCATCAGTGTAATAAACCGCTGCGAAATCTTTCGCCCGGGTTAATGCTACATAGGCCAGACGACGCTCTTCCTCATGATCGGTTTTCATGTCCGAGGCCGCCGGATTACGATAAGGAAACGCATCACTGTCCCAGAAAGGTAAATAAACCCGACTGTATTCGCAGCCTTTTGCCCGGAAAATGGTTGTCACCTGCAGCCGCGCCCCCTGATCTCGTGTGGAGTTTTGCTTATCCTGCGGACGCTGCGATTGTGCTGTGTAAAACTCAAAATATTGCAATGCGTTCTCGCAGCGCTGATCCATCGATTCTAAGACGGTAGACACCGCATCCAGCCGGTCGATCGCTTCTTCGATCTCGCTGGCTGTCGCTTCCGTTTTCCAGATCCAGGCATCCAAACCACTTTCACGCCGATACTGCTCAAATACATCCACCGCTTTTTGCCCACCTTTCCGGGTGATGCGATGTAAGAGTTCCAGCCGTTCAATCAACGTATCCAGCTTCAGGTTCGGATACGCCTGACCATATCGCTCGGCAAAGCGAACCCAGTCGGCGCTGCCATATTTTGCCAACTGATCACAGAGGGGTTTCAGCGACTTATTCGGAACAAAGCAATGCGGAAACGACAGCAGTTGAAACAGCAACGCAGATTTTTCCTGATCACTTCCCTGATTCAACCGACCGGTTGCTAATTCCATGACTTCCATCAGCAACCGGACTTCTCTGCTGTTTGCCAGCACAGAAGGAACCGGCATTTCATATGGGATCTGCTTACTCAGAAAAGCCAGCTCAAACATAAGCGTCTGCGACCAGCGTCGCACCAGAATTGCGATGTCTGAGGGCTGTCCTCCCTGCTCCAGATACTTTTGGATACTGGCGACAATTTCCCCCACCTGGCGTGGGGAGCCCGTCAGATTCACCTGAGTATCTGTCACGGATTCCGCCGGGATTGTGAGAAAGTCTGAAAACCGGGCCTGATTATGGGCAATCAGATGACTCGCCGCGAGTGCCAGGCTGTGGCCAAACCGGAACGTCTGCGACAGGGTATAAACCGTTGCAGGTGCAAAATCACGCTCAAAGTTCAGCATGAACTGTGGCGCACTGCCCCGCCAGGTATAAATACACTGGTCGACATCCCCGACGGCTACCAGTTGCGATTCCTCGCCCAACAATTGCTTGAGTAAGCGATACTGTGCGTTGTTAATGTCCTGAAATTCATCTACAACCAACAGACGGCAGGACCGCTGATACCGCACTCTCAGCGTTTCATTTTGCGCCAGCAAACCAACAACCGTCACCAGCCAGTCATCAAAAAACAAAAGTTTCTGAGCTTTTCTAAGTTGCTCAAACGCCTGATACGCATCCACGATAAAACGGTATTCGCCGCTGATGCCTGCCATCGAAAAGACTTCACCGGGCGGCAGCATGTGCGCCTTAACCAAGCCGACGAAACTCAGCAATAACTCCAGCGTTTTGGGATCTTTATACACTTGCTGTTTCGTGTAAGCCGATTCTTTCCCTGCCATCTGGCGTAATACCTGCTTGGCCAGACTCTTGTCATTTTCGCCGGGATGAAAATCGACCCGGTAGCCCGTTTCGGCCAGAAAACCAGACTGCTTGAGAACACTCAGGCAGAAGCTGTGAAACGTATGTACAGGCACAGGTTGCGCGATCCCTGCCCGTTCCAGTTTCTGGCGGAAGTCACGGCGGATGTCACTGTTGAACATCAGCACCAGCATTTCGTTCGGAGCGCGCCGTTGCAGCTGAGACGCCACCAGCCCAACTAATGTGGTGGTTTTACCTGTCCCGGCACCAGCGATACACAACGCATTTCCGCCATCATGCTGAATAAATCGCTGCTGCTCGGAAGTAAAATGGGTCATGTTCAGGGAATCGCCTTTGCTCGGAATCAGAAACAGGCCGGGATTTTGCCATATTTTCATCTCAGGCACGAACGGGATGAACCGCTTTGCGATTTCCCCTGAAATTTCAGGTGCTGCTGTAAATTTCATCGGATCGAAAACCAACAAGGCAAACGTTTGCTTTTTTGCTGAAAGGCAAAAATACTTCTGCTATGATCAGCCACGCCTTCAGGGCATTGTTTGCCCCGGCCTGAAATTTTCAATGTATTGACTCTTGAAATAGGAACTTCGCCATGAGCCTTGCTGATCAAGTTCTCGCTGTAAATGATGATCTCCCAATCCGTACCGACCAGCCGGTTCACAGCGGAAAAGTCCGTTCTGTTTACTGGCTGACTGAAGCTGACAGCCGCCGCTTGATTCAGGAAAAAGGCTACAATGTCAGCCCGGACGCACCGCTTGCAATCATGGTCATCAGTGACCGAATTTCTGCTTTTGATTGCATCTGGCATGGCGAAGGCGGTCTGAAAGGTGTCCCTGGCAAGGGCGCTGCACTCAACGCAATCTCAAACCACTGGTTCCGGTTATTCCGGGAACAGGGTCTGGCAGACAGCCACATTCTGGATATCCCCCACCCGTTTGTCTGGATCGTCCAGAAAGCCCGTCCGATCAAAGTCGAGGCGATTTGTCGTCAATACATCACAGGTTCCATGTGGCGTGCTTACGCCAACGGTGATCGTGAATTTTGTGGCATCGCTGTGCCGGATGGTCTGCAAAAAGATCAAAAGCTGCCTGAGTTACTGATCACCCCGTCTACCAAAGGTATTCTGCATGGAATTCCGGGTGTACCTGCCGTTGATGATGTCAATGTCACCCGCAACGACCTGCTTCAGAACTTTGATGCGTTCAACTTCAGCCAACCAGAAGATATTGCGCATTACGAAATGCTGCTGAAACAAGGATTCAACGTGATCAGTGATGCGCTGGCACAACTGGATCAAATTTTTGTCGATACCAAGTTTGAATTCGGCTATGTCACGGATGCCGAAGGTCGTGAAAAAATGATCTATATGGACGAAGTCGGCACCCCGGATTCTTCCCGTATCTGGGATGGCCCTGCCTACCGCGAAGGCAACATCGTAGAAAACTCCAAAGAAGGCTTTCGTCAGCTGCTGCTGAATCACTTCCCTGATCCAGACATCCTGCTGAATAAAGACCGGATGGATGAACGTGAAGCGCTCGCGCGGGATAATGCACTGCCGGAAGAAGTCCTGATGCAGGTTTCTCAGGTCTATACCGGGATTGCTGAAAAGATCACCGGACAAAAAATATCCTTGGGCGGCAATCCGAAAGAAGAAATTATTCACGTATTGCGGAACGATTATCACCTGATCGACTAATACGCTTTCAGTTGAGTATTCCAGGGCAGCATTCGCTGCCCTTTCTTATCTTTACAACATACTCAACTAGCAACAAATGGATTATTCCTCACAAAACTATCTCTCAAAAGCATTCACGCATCACAATTACACTCTTTTGCTATTAAGGCTTTTTTGCTGTGCACCGACAATAAAGGAACAAAAAATACAAAGCCGTAGTTGAGGGATCACATGAAGTTCAGCCATAAAATCGTTGCCACTTCGTCGGCAATTTTATTTGCCGCCTTAGTCTTACTCTCTGTCATCCAGTACTTGCATACCAGAGATGATGTTCACAAACTCGTCAACAACAGTATCAATGAGGTCGTTTCCGGGGTCAGTCAGACCTTAGTGACCGAAATCTCCAGCCGTACCAAACTCGCCAATATGACAGCGGACATGGTCGAACTAGATATGTCACCCGACAATATTCGCGCCGTCATCAGTCAACCCGTTTTGGCATCAACTTTTGAGCTGACTGGCGTGGGATTTGAACGAGATGGTTCTTATCTGATCAGTGACCCGAGCTGGAAGCCTGCTGCAGGATGGGATCCGCGGAAGCGTCCCTGGTACATTCAGGCGAAAGAGGCGGATCAGATGATCATTACGTCAGCCTACCGTGACTCTGTGACCCATGAAATTCTGGTTTCTTTTGCTGCGCCGCTGAAACAACAGGGCCGCTTCGTCGGAGCGATTTTCTTTGATGTCAGCATGAGCAAAATAGCCAGTTTGATCAATCAGGCCTCCCTGTTCAATGCCGGTTTCCTGTTCCTGCTGTCAGATGAAAAGACTATTATTGCCCATCCGGATAAAGCGATGAATGGTAAAACGCTGTCGGAAGTTTATCCGGGGATGAAGCTGACAGACACGCCAGTGGATACCGTGCTGAACAATGAACCCGTGAATATCAGTTTCCATCAGGTTGAAGGACAAAACCTTCAGATTGGTGCCGTCCTGAAGAATGATGTTGCTTTTGCAGCCGTGGATCAGATCAAGCAGAACGCAATGATTTATTCCACTCTCTTCATTCTGGTGGGCTGTATTGCGGTGTTCCTGATGGTGAAGCGTCTCATGCGACCGTTGGATCTGGTGAATCAGGCCATGAAAAGTATTGCTTCAGGTCAGGCCGATCTGACGCAGCGTTTGGATACCCGTGCAGAACCTGAATTTGCGGCGCTGGCGAAGAGCTTTAATCAGTTCACTGAACGGATGCAGCAACAGATCATTCGTTCACAGGATCTCAGCCGGGACATCATGCAGGGTACAGAGTTGACGGCTGACGGGGCAAACCGCTCTGCGGAAGCGATGAGCAGTCAGTTACAACAGCTGGAGCAACTGGCGACTGCAATGAATGAAATGGCTTCAACCTCAGCCAATGTGGCCGACAATGCACAAAGTGCTGCCACCGCAGCCACCGCAGCAGAAGCAGCCGCGCAGGAAGGCAGTGACGTCGTCTCGCGCACCTCCGTGTCGATTCATGATTTGTCCGATCAGATTGATCAGGCCGTCGATGTCGTCCGTGAACTGGAATCGGCAACGGGCAATATTGAACGGATTCTTCAGGTCATCAATGATATTGCGGATCAGACCAACCTGCTGGCTTTGAACGCAGCCATTGAAGCCGCAAGGGCTGGAGATTCTGGCCGGGGTTTCGCGGTGGTTGCCGATGAAGTCCGGACCTTAGCACAGCGCACACAGCAGTCCACCACAGAAATCCGCCAGATGATTGAACAGCTTCAGGCCGGGGCAACCACCGCCACCAGCACGATGGCCTTAAGCAAAAATACCGCTGGGAATACAGTCGCGATGGCGCAGGAAGCGGATGAAGCGCTGTCCCGGATTCGTGAAGCCATCCAGCAAATTAATGATATGAACATACAGATCGCCTCTGCTGCCGAAGAACAAAGCCTGGTTGCCGAAGATATTAACGGCAACACCATCAGCATTAAGGATTTGTCCGTTCAGGTAGCAGAAACGGCCAGCGATACCAGTATTGCAATGGAAACTCAGATTCAGAACGTTCGTGAGCAGAACGATTTGATGAGACAATTCACGGTGTAATACCAATCAAAGTAAGTTAATGATCAGAAATAGCGCAGGAAAAATGTTTGAGAACAAGGCAGATTTTTCAGATAAGTAGTTATTCTACAATCAAAAAATCTAACGCAGTGATCGAACATTTGAACAAGCTAGGATGATTAGTGATTTACTGCGATTGGTATAATGCCTCGAATGCTTCATGTGAACAAAACGCCAGTCATACTGGCGTTTTTTATTCGAATGGATTGATGCCGAACTGGGCTTCAGAATGCGCCCCGTTGGTAGATATGGTCAGCATACAGGTGGCCACCGATTTCATAGGCAAGCGGGATTTTTTCTTTCAGCGTAAATCCGCACTTTTCCAGAACACGCTCAGAAGCGACATTCCCTTCGGTCACCACAGCTCTCATCTGATGTAACCCTTGTGTTTCTGCCCACTCAACCACAGCTTGCAGTGATTCAGTGCCATAGCCTTTACCATAAAATTCAGGCATCAGCAGGTAACCAACTTCCGCAATGCCATGATCGACAAAAAAGCCAGTAATACCGACGGGTTTACCCGATCCTTTTTCAGTAATCGTCAGCGTTAACCATGTCCCACTCTCTGGTGCCCAAGGCTGAAGACGCCCCTGAAATTTGTCTTTTAAGTCATCTTCATCGGGCGCATCGAAACATTTTTCAATCACCAAGGATGTTGTGTGCAGCGCATGAAAGAGTGACCAATCCTGCTCCCGGATTGGTGCCATGATTAATTGTTGTGTTTCTAGTTTCATCCGTAAATCACATCCTTTTTATCCAATGAATCAGCAATATAATAAACAAGATATGAAACACTACACTTGTTTCCGGGCAATGAATATAAAACCAGTCACTGATTCATTTGAAGCCTCTGCGATAGATTGGCTGATCAGCGCTTCAAAGACTTCCTTCTGGCCTGCAGGGATTAATTGACGATGAATCTCCCGGCGCTTCTCCACACCATAGAATCGTTCAGCCAGCCAACCGGTCAGGTACATCTGAGACAAGCATCCACCAGCCGTTGCGATATTGCCATTCACCACGAAAGGTTTATCCAGCACCTGTATTCCTTCAGCTTCCAACGCTGTTTTGGCATCCGGATGCGTTGTGGCTGGCTGACCGTCCAATAAACCCAGACGCGCAAGAAAAAATGCACCGGCGCAAATGGAGCCAATCAATTGCTGGTCAGGATTAAGACGCAGTGAATCCATAAACTCAGGATCTTTTAATGCTGCAGGCACACCCCGGTACCCACTACTGAACAGCACAGCGTCTGATTGTGACATCTCGGATAAATGCCCATCTGTTTTCACCGCCATGCCCAGAGATGAGCGATGAGAAGATTTTGTTCCCAGTACTTTCACAGTCCAGTCGGACTGACTTCTGCCCAGAATATCTCTCAGTAGAAAAAAATCGATATCCGTAAAATCATCAAAAATCACAATGGCGATTTGATACATTGGCATCCTCACAGCTTCAATAGCGGATGTTAGATCTACAGATTTCCCAGCGTTTCATCCCCGCGAAATCACTCAGTATTCATTGTTTGATCAGTTCAGCTTGTCACAGCCGCATGTCGTGAACTGATGCAGACTTTCACCCACCAGATGTAACAATATATGAATAAAGCAATGTAGCACAATAGCAACAGAGTGCATACTATCTAGCCCTGTACCCTTGATGATCAGTCCGTTCGCGTACACCGTCGCGGTGGCGTATTCGAAAGAAATGAAAAAGGCCAGCAAACGCTGGCCTTTGAACTGAATGTACCTGTCTGTATTTTTCTTTAGAGCGAAGACTTCGCTGTGCCAGACGTTGACTCACCGCCAAGATCCGGTGCGGTCTGACCTTTACGTTTCAGACGCTCTTCCCAGTAGTCTGCGCCTTTGATACCCAGTTTCACTGGATCGAAGACATACTCTTTCACACCGGCTTTCTTCTGGGCTTCATAGTCTTTCAGTGCTTTCAGCGCTGGTTTCGCCATGAAGAAGATGATCAGAATGCCCACGATGTTCAGCCACGCCATCAGGCCAACACCCACATCACCCAGCGCCCAGGCCAGATCCGCGGTTTTCACTGCACCGTAGAACACAGATGCCAGCAAGAACAACTTCAGGACAAACATCAGGCCAGGAACATGAACGGTCCGGTGAATGTACGCAACATTGGTTTCAGCAATGTAGTAATACGCCAGAATTGTGGTGAATGAGAAGAAGAACAACGCAATTGCAACGAATGGTTTACCCAGACCAGGCATCGCTGTTTCAATGGCCATTTGCGTAAATACAGGGCTGTTCGCAGCAATGTCCGCAGGCAGGTTTTGAATCAGGAATGCGCCCTCTGCGCCGTGAACGTTAAATGCACCTGTGATGATAATCATAAATGCAGTTGCGCTACAAACCAGCAGGGTATCGATGTAAATCGAGAACGCCTGAACGAAACCTTGTTGTGCAGGGTGATCAACCTGTGCCGCTGCAGCAGCATGAGGACCCGTCCCCTGACCCGCTTCGTTGGAGTAAACACCACGTTTTACCCCCCAACCGATGGCAGCACCCACACCCGCCATCGGCGAGAAGGCGTCACCGACGATAGTCGCAAACACGGTTGGCACCATATCAATGTTCAGCAGGATAACCACGAAGGCAATCACGATGTAACCCAGCGCCATAAATGGCACGACAATCTGGGTAAAATGCGCGATACGCTTCACACCACCAAAAATGATGAATGCCAGAACCACACAAACAATTGCACCCGTGATGACCTTCGCAGAACTGAATGTACCTAAAGTTGTTTCGATCATGTCACCGGAGCCGAATGCTGCAGCCACTGCATTACCGATACTGTTCGACTGAACACCCGGCAGGAGCAGACCACAGGCAATGATGGTTGCAATGGCAAACACCCATGCATACCACTTCTGACCCATTGCTTTCTCGATAAAGTAAGCCGGACCGCCACGGAACTGCCCTTCATCTTCTTCTTTATAAATCTGAGCCAGTGTTGACTCGTAGTAAGCTGTTGAAGCGCCTAAAAACGCAACAACCCACATCCAGAACACCGCACCCGGACCACCAAAACCGATGGCGGCTGCAACACCTGCAATGTTACCCGTGCCCACACGACCAGACAGAGATACTGCCAACGCCTGGAAAGATGAAATCCCTTTTTCTGAGCTCTGTCCTGCGAACAGCAAACGGATCATCTCGCCAAAGTGACGAACCTGCATAAAACGTGTGGTAATGGAATAAAACAAGCCGGCGCCCAGGCAAAGATATATCAATGCCGGACTCCAGATGATTCCGTTCATAAAATCGACCAATGACTGCATGTGAGTCTCCCTCTTATAGTCTGTATGGTTACAACTCGAGCAGTATAATACGCAGATTGTAACCTAATTGTTAAGAGTTTTATTTCATCAGCCCAGACGCGGCCAAAGAAAGCACAAAATAGCAACAAATCATCAACAAGTGGTTATTCAAACCATTTTTAAAAAGTTACACAGATTTTACACCTGAGAATATTGCTTACACCCTGTAATCATTTGTATAACAATCAACCAGTACTATCTGAAAAAATTTCAATAATGTGCAGTAAGTCAGCATAAAGCGGGTGATTACGCACACGGTTGTACAACACGCTGTATCTCAAGCATAAATCACAGTCAGGAAAAAGACGTATAAAATCTGCGCCTGCTCCGTTCAAAAAACACAGGCGCTGACCTTGAGGGGGACAATCAGCTGTGGAACGACAAACTGACCAGCTGGCGGGTATATTCGGCTTTGGGTTCCTGAAATAATTGCAGGGTTGGCCCCTGCTCAACAACCAGCCCGTCCTTGAGCACCAGAGTATAATGACAGAGCGACTTCACCACATTTAAATCGTGGCTGATAAAAAGATAACTCAGCTTATACTTCTGTTGTAATGCTTTCAGGAGCTGCAAGACCTGATGCTGTACGGTTCTGTCGAGCGATGAGGTCGGCTCATCCAGCAGAATAAACTCTGGTTTCAGGACCAATGCTCTGGCAATCGCAATCCGTTGTCGCTGACCACCAGAGAATTCATTCGGATAGCGATAACGCGTCTCCGGATCGAGCTCGACATCCCGCATCGCCTGGCAGATCATTGCATCGGATGCCTGTTCAGAGAGATTCTGCTGAACTTTTAAGCCTTCACCAATGATCTGGGCAACGGACATTCTGGGATTTAATGCAGAAAATGGATCCTGGAACACCACCTGCAACCGGCTTCGGTAAGGCAGCATGGCTTTCCGGCTTAACCCGCTCAGTTCTTTGCCATCAAAACGAATGCTGCCTTCACTGTTCAGCAGTCTGAGTATTGCCATCCCTGTGGTTGATTTTCCCGAACCACTTTCACCCACCAGACCGACACTTTGTCCTTGCTGCAAGACAAAACTCACATCCGTGACCGCTTTGATATGACCGACAACACGCTTCAGAATGCCACCTTTCACCGGGAACCAGACCCGCAATTTGTCGATATCAAACAAAGATTTTTGTTCGCCCTGAACAGGAACCGGTTCGCCCGACGGATCGGCATGAATCAATTTCTGAGTATACGGATGAGCAGGCGACTCAAAAATGGCATCCCGAGTGTTGGTTTCCACCAGTTGGCCGAGCTGCATCACCGCGACACGATCGGCAATCTGACGAACAATGCTGAGATCATGGGTAATAAACAACATGGCCATACCCATTTCCTGCTGCAACTGATTCAGCAGTGTCAGAATTTGCGCTTGGACAGACACATCCAAGGCTGTGGTTGGTTCATCAGCAATCAGCAAATCCGGCTCATTGATCAGCGCCATGGCGATCATCACTCGCTGCCGCTCACCACCAGACAGCTCATGCGGATAGGCACTCATCCGCTGTTCCGGATTTCGGATCCCCACTTTTTTCAGCCAGGCCAGAGCCTTTGCTTCTGCAGGTTTTTGCCGCATGCCCCGGTGAATGGCAAGGGTCTCACAAAGCTGCCTGCCAATCTTATGGAGCGGATTGAGCGACATCATGGGTTCCTGAAAGATCATGCCAATCTTTCCGCCTCTCAGTCCTCTGAGCTGACGCTCACTGCATTTCAGCGTATCCAGACCGTCATACCGAATCTCTCCTTCCAGATAACGGGCTGTCGCCTTGGGTAAAAGACGCAGAATTGCATTGGCCGTGACGGATTTACCGGAACCACTTTCACCCACCAGTGCCAGCGTTTCTCCCCGCTTGATGGTCAGACTGACTTTTTCGGTCACAGGCCGTACGGTTTTACCACTGGCAAATCCCACGGATAATTGATGAATCGTTAGCAGTGCATCGCTCATACTACTTCCCTGAAAACGAATGTTGATGATGGGGGTCGAAGGCATCACGCACGGCTTCACCAATAAACACCAGTAAGCTCAGCATGATCGACAACACAACGAAAGCAGACAGCCCGAGCCAGGGTGCCTGAAGGTTTGTTTTCCCCTGCGCCAGCAATTCACCTAAAGACGGTGAGCCGACCGGTAAACCAAACCCCAGAAAATCAAGAGAAGTCAGGGTTGTCACCGAACCACTTAAGATAAACGGCATCATGGTTAAAGAAGCAACCATGGCATTCGGTAGCATGTGCCGAAGCATAATGCGGGTATCGTTCACCCCCAGCGCCTGTGCAGCACGAACATAGTCCAGGTTCCGACATCGCAGAAACTCTGCCCGCACAACACCCACCAGCCCCATCCAGCTGAACAGCACCATAATGCCCAGCAACCACCAGAAGTTTGGTTCCACGAAACTGGACAGAATAATCAGTAAGAATAAGGTGGGCATGCCCGACCAGATTTCGATAAAGCGTTGGCCGAACAAATCAATCCAGCCACCGTAATAGCCTTGTCCGGCGCCGACCAGAACACCAATCACTGTCGAAATAATCGTGAGCGCAAACCCAAACAGGACGGAGACCCGGAATCCATAAATAATCCGGGCCAGCACATCGCGGCCTTTATCATCAGTTCCCAACCAGTTCACCTGATCCGGTGCTGAAGGTGCCGGCCCGGACAAATTATAATTGATGGTGTCATAGCTAAACCGAATCGGTGGCCAGATCATCGAACCTTCCGCTGTGATGAGTTCCTGTACATAAGGGTCGGTATAGTCGGCTTCGGTCGCAAACTCTCCCCCGAATTCAGTTTCGGCATAGTGTTGAACGATCGGGAAATAATAATCGCCCTTGAAGCTGATCAGTAACGGCTTGTCGTTAGCGATCACTTCTGCAAACAAACTCAGAAAAAAAAGCACAGAAAAGATCCACAGCGACCAGTAACCCCGCCGGTGTGCTTTAAATCTTTCCCAGCGCGCTCTGCTCAGTGGGTTCATGGGCAATCGTGGTTTCTTCAGCATCGCGTTTAAGTTTTTTGAAATCATACTACCTGGCCTCAAAATCAATTCGCGGATCGACCAGGGTATAAGTCAGGTCAGAAATAATGTTCATCATCAGGCCCAATAACGTCATAATGTAGAGCGTACTGAACACAATCGGATAATCACGCTGAATCGTAGATTCAAAGCCAAGTAAACCAATGCCCTCCAGAGAGAACATCACTTCGATCAACATCGAGCCGGTAAAGAAGATACTGATAAAAGCACTCGGAAAGCCCGCAATAATAATCAGCATGGCATTCCGGAACACGTGCTTATATAAGATGCTGCGGTCATCCAGCCCTTTGGCTCTGGCAGTGACCACATATTGCTTATTGATTTCATCCAGAAAAGAGTTCTTTGTCAGCATGGTGAGTGTGGCAAACCCACCGATCACCATGGCAATAATCGGCAGTGTTAAATGCCAGAAGTAATCACCAATCTGCTGATACCAGGTCATCTGGTCAAAGTCTGCAGAAAATAATCCCCGAAGCGGAAACCAGCTGAAATAGTTACCACTGGCAAAGAAGATGATCAGCACAATGGCGAATAAAAACCCGGGAATGGCGTAACCGGTAATGACCAGAGCACTGCTCCAGATATCAAACCGGCTGCCATGCTGAACAGCTTTGGCAATCCCTAAAGGAATGGAGATGAAATAGATGATTAAGGTGCTCCACAGTCCCAGCGAAATCGAGACCGGGAGACGATCGATAATCAGATCAATCACATTGCCGCCACGAAACAGGCTTTCGCCAAAATTAAAAGTGGCATAGTTTTTCAGCATGTCGACATAGCGTTCCCACATCGGTTTATCAAAACCAAACTGCTTGCGGATTTCTTCGACCACTTCCGGGTCCAGCCCGCGGGACCCCCGATAGCCGCTGCTACCATTTGCTGAACCGGAATCGGTTTGCTGAACTTCCTGTCCGCCCCCGGTAAATCGTTCCATAATGCCGGATGAATGTCCTTCCAGCTGAGCGACGGCCTGCTCAACCGGGCCGCCGGGCGCAATCTGAATCACAAAAAAGTTAATCGTGATGATGGCCCAGAGCGTTGGAATCACCAGCAAAAGTCGCCGGATCATATATGCGGTCATACTGCTTTCCTTGAACCTGATTCAGAATTATCGGCGCTTTTCCGGGAGTTTTGCTGCTTTTGCCGGATCAACCCACCAGGTATCGACACCGAGAGCATACTTGGGCCGAACCGACGGACGGTCAAACTTATCCCAGGTTGCAATCCGGAACTTGCTCAGGTGCCATTGCGGTATCACAAAAAAGTTCCACTGCAATACCCGGTCCAGCGCGGGCCCCAAAGCTGCCAGTGCTTCCGGATCGCGCTGATGAGCTGCAATCTGCTCGGTCAGGGTGTCAATTGCGGCATCCTGCACGCCCGCAGTGTTATAGGTTGAATCCAGATAATTGCTGTTCCAGGCAATCAGCAAGTTCTGCGTTGGGTATGGGTTTGCGGCATAGCCCGAAGAGACCATGTCAAAGTCGCGATCCCGAAGCCGTTTGATGTACTGAGTGGTATCCACGGTGCGGATCTTCATGTCGATCCCCAGTTGTTTCAGGTTCTTCTGCAGCGGAATTGCGATCCGCTCGGAGGTTGGGCTGTAAATCAGCAATTCAAAGGCCAGAGGTTCGCCTGTTTTCTCATTTGTCATGACCTGATCTTTGAGCGACCAGCCTGCTTCTTTGAGCAATGCGAATGCTTTTCGTGCCTGCTGACGAATCCGCCCCGAGCCATCGGTGACCGGCGGCTGATAAGTTTCAGTCAACACACGGGCTGGAATTTTATCTTTCAGCGGTGTGAGATAAGTCAGCTCTGCCGGGCTTGGCAGACCTTTCGCTTCATATGGCGTGTTCTGGAAAAAACTTCGGGACCGGGTGTACTGGCTATAAAAAAGCGTTTTGTTCATCCACTCGAAGTCCATCGCATAGTTCAGCGCTTCACGAACGCGAATATCCTGAAACACCGAACGTTGTGTATTGAAGACAAACCCTTGCATGGCCTGCGGGATCTCATGGCCAATCTCTTCTTTCTTAATGAAACCATTGTCGAAGTTGTTGCCTTCGTACAAGGTCGCCCAGAATTTGGCGACATTTTCCTGCCGGAAGTCATACTCCCCTGCTTTAAAAGCCTCCAGCGTCACGGTGTCATCCCGATAGTAATCGTAGCGGATTGTATCGAAGTTATGCCGCCCGACATTCACGGGCAGGTCAGCCGCCCAGTAATCCTTCACCCGGGAATAAGTGACACTTTGCCCGGGCTGGTAACTGGTAATCTTATAGGCGCTACTGCCAACCGGAGGCTCATTTAAAGGCTCACTCAGTTTTTTATCTTTCCAGAAGTGTTCCGGCAGCACATTCATGCCTTCGACCAGAGAATAGAGCCTCTCCCGGTTTGGGACCGCCATATCGACCCTTGCCGTCAGAGGCGCTTTTACGGTCACGGACTTCACATCTTTATAAAAGACGCGAAACTGCGGAACCCCTTCTTTCATGAACTTATCGAACGTAAAGGCAACATCTTTGGCTGTAATGGGCTGCCCGTCGTGAAAACGTGCTTTTGGGTTGATATCGATTTCCATCCAGGAAAAATCGTCGGCATATCGCACTTTTTGCGCAATCAGCGGGTAATGACTGTCGATTTCATCCTGCGCAGGCACAAAAAGCGTGTCATAAATTTCCTCAGCACCCGCGGCAGAAACGCCTCTCGAACCATAGCGATTAAAGCTGTCGTAAGTGCCGACTTCAGCGTAAGTGATGCTCCCGCCTTTCGGTGCATCCGGGTTGACGTAATCAAAATGAGGGAAATCCGGTGGGTATTTGGCAGTCCCGAAACCGACCACGCTGGCCGACTCAATCACTTCTGCGGCAAAACCGGGTGCAGATCCGAATGACAAACCTGCCGTTATCAATAATCCCAGTGCAAATCTCTGTCTCATATCCCCTCCAAAACATTTCAGCCACCCTGGCGGACCATTCAGTTAAAAATCGTTGTGTTTTCATTATTGTACGAATGGTCAATAGGTTGTGTTGACATGTACCACAAATATATACCATAAGGAAATAACCCGCCCGAATCGCTGGGCATATCCTCAAAGTTATTTTGCCGATTCGGTTCCGCTCGGCTTCAGCATGAACAGGAACGCTGGAATGTCATTTACTGCGTTTTTATTGAGCAATCATTCGGTTCCTGCCTGATTCAACGGGTTAAAAGCCAGCGAATAATCATTAAATTACTCAGATCTATGTTCTGATACTTGTAAGTAGTGCTATACTCCCCACCCTGACATGTGACAACAATTGTTCATATAGAGAAAAACAATGGCAGATCTATCTAAATACAGAAACATTGGTATTTTCGCGCACGTAGATGCGGGTAAAACCACTACCACTGAGCGTATCCTGAAGCTGACCGGTAAAATCCATAAAATCGGTGATACTCACGACGGCTCAACGACGACTGACTTCATGGAGCAGGAAGCTGAGCGTGGTATTACCATCCAGTCTGCAGCAGTAAGCTGTTTCTGGAACGATCACCGTCTGAACGTTATCGATACTCCGGGACACGTTGACTTCACCGTAGAAGTTTACCGTTCTCTGAAAGTACTTGACGGTGGTATCGGTGTATTCTGTGGTTCTGGTGGTGTTGAGCCTCAGTCTGAAACAAACTGGCGTTACGCGAACGACTCAGAAGTATCTCGTCTGATCTTCGTGAACAAACTGGACCGTATGGGCGCGGACTTCTACAACGTCGTTGATCAAGTGAAAAACGTACTTGGCGCCACGCCTCTTGTAATGACCCTGCCTATCGGCCGTGAAGAAGACTTCGTGGGTGTGGTTGACGTTCTGAGCCGTCAGGCTTACGTGTGGGATGACACGGGTCTGCCAGAAAACTACGAAGTTCAAGATATCCCAGCGGACATGGTTGACGACGTAGAAGCTTACCGTGAAGAACTGGTTGAGACTGCCGTTGAGCAAGACGACGCCCTGATGGAAGCTTACATGGAAGGTGAAGAGCCTTCTATCGAAGACCTGAAACGTTGTATCCGTAAAGGTACACGAGACCTGGCCTTCTTCCCGACTTTCTGTGGTTCAGCATACAAAAACAAAGGTATCCAGCTGGTTCTGGACGCCGTTGTTGACTACCTGCCATCACCAACAGAAGTTGACCCTCAGGATCTGACTGATCCAGAAACGGGTGAACCAACGGGTGAAGTTGCTACTGTATCTGCAGACGAGCCATTCCGTGCTCTGGCGTTTAAGATCATGGATGACCGTTTTGGTGCCCTGACTTTCGTCCGTATCTACTCTGGTAAGCTGAAGAAGGGTGACACCATCCTGAACTCTGCGACTGGTAAAACAGAGCGTATCGGCCGTATGGTTGAGATGCAAGCAGATGACCGTAACGAGCTGACTTCAGCACAAGCGGGTGACATCATCGCTATCGTTGGTATGAAGAACGTTCAGACAGGTCACACCCTGTGTGATCCTAAGCACGAATGTACTCTGGAACCAATGATCTTCCCTGTCCCAGTAATTTCTATCGCTGTTGCGCCTAAGGACAAAACAGCTTCTGAGAAACTGGGTGTCGCACTGGGTAAGATGGTTGCAGAAGATCCATCGTTCCAGGTTGAAACTGATGAAGATTCTGGCGAAACCATCCTGAAAGGTATGGGTGAGCTGCACCTGGACATTAAAGTTGACATCCTGAAGCGTACGCACGGTGTTGAACTGACTGTCGGTGCTCCACAGGTTGCTTACCGTGAGACGATCACTCAGCCAATCGAAGACAGCTACACGCACAAGAAGCAGTCTGGTGGTTCTGGTCAGTTCGGTAAGATCGACTACCGCATCAAACCAGGTGAGCCAAACTCTGGCTTCAAGTTCACCTCAACGGTTGTTGGCGGTAACGTACCTAAAGAATTCTGGCCTGCAATCGAAAAAGGTTTTGCTGGCATGATGGATCAAGGTGTTCTGGCTGGCTTCCCAGTGCTGGACGTTGAAGTTGAGCTGTTCGACGGTGGTTTCCACGCAGTTGACTCCTCTGCTGTCGCGTTTGAAATCGCAGCGAAAGGCGCATTCCGTCAGTCTATGCCTAAAGCTGGTGCTCAGCTGCTGGAACCTATCATGCACGTTGACGTGTTCACTCCGGAAGATCACGTTGGTGATGTTATCGGTGACCTGAACCGTCGTCGCGGTATGATCAAAGACCAGCAAGCAGGTACAACTGGCGTACGTATCAAGGGTGATGTACCACTGTCTGAAATGTTCGGTTACATCGGTACGCTGCGTACAATGACTTCTGGTCGTGGTCAGTTCTCTATGGAGTTCGCACACTACGCACCATGCCCAGCGAACGTTGCTGAAGCAGTCATCGCAGAAGTTAAAGAGCGTAACGCTAAGAAATAATCCATTTCTTAACGGACGAAAGTTGAAAACCCCAGCTTCGGCTGGGGTTTTTTATGCGCTCTGATATTATACCAATCGCAGTAAATAACTGGTCATCCTAGCTTGCTAAAATATTCGATAACTGCGTTAGATTTTTTGATTGTAGAATAACGACTTACCTAAAAAATCCGCCTTGTTCTTAAACATTTTTCCGGCGCTATTTCTGATCATTGACTTACTTTGATTGGTATTAGATTTCAAACCGGGCAAGCAACATGGGCTTACGCACTGCATTCAGCCAGAAAACGCATCAGGCCGTATTCTTCCAACCAAGCCAGTTGATCCGGTTGCTTCACCAGAAAACGTCCACTGTAGTTAATGCCATTGGCGAACAAACCTTCAATGTTATTTGCACTTCGTGGCAGAATCAGCAACCAGCGCTCTGTGACCAGTACGTTATGTGGCAAACACACTTCCCCGCCTTCCTCAATCAGCGAGAGTGCATGCATCCCTTCGGTATAGGCAGCATACAACTCATCGGTTGTCATCGCTTCCACCAGATACAGCCAATGCCTGAATGGTAACTTGCCGCCCGCAATCACCTGCTCTAGCGGAATCTCACTGCGAACCAATTGCATGTGACGGTGCGGCTGACTGGCTCCGGCTAAAGGCCCGCTGTTATAAAACCCAAGGACATCCGCATGGGTGAATCCACCCAACCAGGCGTGCCAGTCTTCCCAACTGAGCGGAGATTCCTGAGGCACAAAAGTTTTTGAGCAAATCAGCAAATGCGGGGTGATCACGGGAAATTTATTCAGCAGGCACACATGATGCTCGCCGGCTTCGCACACATACATCGATTTTTCATAGGGTAAGAAAGGATTCGAGCCAGCAGCACCGGATGTGATTCCCTGAAGTTTCTTACCGGCATTTGCCGTCACCACATGGCCCAGATAAGCCACACCCTGCTCTTCTATCTTTTCGGCATCAGTTGCGATAGGCATCAGACTGCCCTCCGCCAGCGCCTTTTCAGCCACCTGCTCTGCGAGTTTCCAGTTCATATCCATATCCCATGTTTTTTTACCAAGATACTCCAAGTTGGCTTCCCTGTCATAGTGCAAAAGCCGATTGACTCCATGAAAGGAAATTCAGGATAAGGCGTTGAATCTCCTCACGGGAATACCCTGAAGGCTGTGTATTTAAAAGTTTACACTTTGCGCTTTTTTGTCCATTCATGAAAACACAGCCCTCCCTAGCAGCAAGGCAGGAAACTCGGTAAGATTCACGCAGATTTTTGAGGATACGTCTCCTGCTGCTTTATCTGTGTCAACAGATCACTACTCCTGCGGTCAGGTTGTTTCAGCGTTCGGTCAAACCTGAATCATCCCAGACGTTATCGGTCCTGTTCGGTCAAACAGATCAATAGCATCCTCAAAACAATATCGGTTTCCGGTATTGCCTCCTATGAAAAAGGCGCTTCCTGATGGAAGCGCCTTTTTACATTTGAATATCTTTTTCCTGCAACGCGCCTTTTAAATCAATTCAGCCATCAGCAAAAAACAGCCGAACAGGAAACTCAGGCCCATTGCCATCATCCCGCCACGAACCTGATAAACTTCACCCTTCACGGATTGATCCTGACTTTGTTGTGATTGACGCACTTTCAGCGTCATTGCCATCGGAACGAATACCGCCAGAAAAACCAGAATAATCCCTGCATAGCTCAGCACAGACAAGAATTGATTCGCTGCCAGTAACGCACCCAGCATGGGCAGAATAAACGTCAGCACGTAAGTCACAGCGCGATTTTGGCGGAATGTATCTGCGTTCTGATCAAAGAGCGCCATCGCCACGCCCAGAAAAGACGTCAGCAGCGCTAAACCGGTGAAGATCGACAGAATCAGTTGCATTCCGCTCCGGTTCACACTCAAGGCCGTGATCAGTTCAGATACATCCTGAAACCCGATCAATTGTTCCGGTGACAGATTCCCAATGGCGGCGTACAGCCAGAACAGATAAGACACCAGAGGAATCAAAGAACCCACAATCACCATGTTTCGCAGCTGTTTTTGCGTTGCTTCATGGTTGTAGGTCACCAGAGAAGGAATCACCACCATAAAGCCAAAACTTGTAAACAGCACAGAACTGGTTTTCACCAAAGCAATCTTATTGTCGCTGCCGACTGAGGCAAGATTATCCAGACTGATCCCCGGAACCAGCGTGATGAGTGTCATTGCCAGCATGAGCACCATGGCCGCAAAAAGCATGCGGTTGAGTTTGTCGATGACCCCGGTTCCCGCTGCAACCACCAGACCAGCAATGACGGTGAAAGCAATTTGTGCCTGTGACGGTGTCAGCGCGAGTCCAACTTCACTACTCAGCTTTTTCACCAGATCACCAGCGCCGATAATATAAGCCATCAGCAAACAAACCAGCAGCGCATAGAGCAAACCATTGGTCACGATCTGGCCGCCTTTTCCTAAAGTCTTGCGAGCGATCGAGTTCATCCCCAGTCCCCCACCGGCTTTAATACTGGCTTCAAGCAGCAATAAGGCCGCATAGGTCGTCCCGACCCAAATCAACAGCATCAGCATGGTGCCCCACAACAGCCCGAACTGAGCCAGCACCATTGGGATCGCAAGCATCCCCGCCCCTAAAGCCGTACCCGCGATAATCAGGGAGCTACCCAATAATTTCATATTCACAATCTTTGTCCTTTCCCCAGGTTACCCGCTACCCTTGGCGTGCACCTGAGCTTCATCGTTATGATCAGGCGCGACAAACCGCCCCTGTTTTGTACCGTTTCACCAAGTCATCTGGTTTTAAACACTTCAATCAACTGAGCGGCAGTTCCTTTTGAAAGGCAAACTGAGGCACTTTGTTGAAAAAGAAAGGACAAATCGCAGCCAGAAAAGAGCATTCATGCTGAAAAGTGGAGGGAGATAAATATTGTGCGCCAAGCAAGGCACGAAAAGGTGCAGTGATCCCTCCCGGCATCAAAGCCAGGCTGAGTGATCGAGGGTGTATTATCATGAATCGTACTCCTGATACGATAATATTTCGGTCATTTCGATGAAAAATCAGCCAGACCAGCTGAAATTTCATCACTTACCAGGTCAAGGTAAGGCGTTCGGTCAGGTAGCAACTTAATGAGGCATAGCACAAACTACAACCCGCATATGTGAAATCTTTGATTTTGATCTTGAAAAAGATGGGAGGAAGGTCAATCTGACCAAAAGAAACATGAGATGTGGCAGAACAGCCTGTACAGAAGTTGAGCAGGCTGTTCTGAGTTGTACGCTTTATTCAGTGCAGTAGTGTTTGTGCAGCATTGCGATCATATCAATCACAGCCGCATTATCGAGACGATAATAGATGGTCTGCGCTTCACGGCGAGTTTTCACAAACCCGGCCCGACGCAACCAGGCCAAATGCTGTGACAGGGAAGACTGAGGGATAGGAAACCGCTCGTTCAGCTGTGACACAGAAAGTTCTTCTTCCTGCAATACACACAGAATCATCAACCGGTGTTGATTTCCCATGGCCTTCAGCAGTTCAACGGCCTGCTCTACATTGGCCTCCATTTTTGAGTAATCTCGCATTCTCCCCTCATACGGCTTCATATATTATTTTAGTAGACGATCGATAGTGCCAGAAAACTGCATTCCCGCCAACATCGCAACAACAAAGCCAATCACTTTTATGTTACCGCTCAACAGATTAGCGACAGCAGGCCCCGGACAAATACCAACAAGTCCCCAACCCAATCCAAAAAGAAGCGCACCAAGAATCAATGGTTTATCAATCAACTGGTTGGTTGGAACATAGAATGTGCTCCCGAAGACGGGCTTCTCGCGCCGCTTCACCCAAAATTGATAGCCCAGCCCAAAAACGATCAGTGCGCCGCCCATCACCAAGATCAGACTTGGATCCCACTGCCCTGTGATATCTAAAAAATTCAGCACTTTATTCGGATCAACCATTTGTGACACTGTTAATCCGGCACCAAATAGCAGACCTGCAATTAAGGCGATGAAAAGTTGCATAACATTAAACTCCAATCAGGTGACGGACGATAAAAACAACCATGATCGCGACAACCATGAATATCAGAGTGGCTACAATCGAACGCGGCGACAGACGTCCGATGCCGCAAATCCCATGACCACTGGTGCAACCTGACCCCAGTCGGGTCCCCAGACCCACCAGAAACCCGCCAATGAGTATCAAGGGCCAGCCTGCATTAATCTGTTCCGGTAATTGAAGCCCGAACGGGGCTGCCAGCAACGGACCGAGCACCAAGCCGAGAAGAAACATCCAGCGCCAGGGGGCATTCGGATCGCTCGGTTGCATCGCACCACTGACAATGCCTGAGATACCGGCAATACGGCCATTCAGCACCAGCAACATCAATGCTGCACCGCCAAGGATGAAGCCGCCCATCAGCGCACTCCAGGGAGTAAATTCAGTCATGATGATGACCCTCCTTTCTCTGATTTCAGTTTGCTGTTGTCAGGCGAGACGTAGGATGAACTGAGTGACAGCGGAATTTTAAGATAGGCCGTCTGGCTCGTTTCTGCTGCAGGCATCTGTCCACCGCGAATATTGACCTGCACGGATGGATACAAAAGTTGCGGAACATCTAAGGTTTTGTCCCGGTTTTCGCGAACCGTAATAAAATCCCCTCTCGCAATGCCTTCATGAAGATGAATATTAGAACGGGCACTCTCCGCAACAGTGGTGACATATGCCAGTTCACGCCCGCCCGGCTGATAGTCGTGACACATCCACAATCGCGTGTCTGGCGGCAGATGGTGCAGTCGGTTCACACTGTCAAACAGCACACCAGCGTCGCCTCCCGGGAAATCGCAACGCGCTGTACCGCCATCCGGCATAAATAAGGTATCGCCGACAAATGCGTTGCCTTCTATCAAATAAGTCACGCTGTCATTCGTATGTCCCGGTGTTGCAAGAATTTGTCCTTGCAATGGGCCGATCTGAAAGGTTTCATTGTCCTGAAACAGGTGATCAAACACTTCCCCGTTTGCAGACAACTCGGCATCATCGATATTGAAAACCAGCTTGAATGTTTTCTGTACTTTAGTGATCCCTGCCCCAACACCAATTTTGCTGTTCAATTGCTGTCGAAGGTAATGCGCTGCAGACAAATGATCGGCATGCGCATGTGTCTCCAGGATCCAGTCCACCGTCAGTTGATGGTCTCTGATAAACGCCAATTGTTTATCCGCAAACGCTGTCCAGACCTTGCCTGAGTTTGCTGAGAAATCGAGAACACTGTCGATGACCGCGGCATGGCCACCCGATTGGTCATAGACCACATAGCTGATGGTGCTGGTATTCTCATGGTAAAACGCTTCAATGCGAGGCTTCATGATGATTCTCCGATTGCGCTATATCAGTTAATCGTATATTACACATATACAATTAACTAAGTCAAGTTTCTGAGATCATCCTGATCACCCTTCGGATGCATTACTTGGCTATTCAGGCATTTGTTTGGCTGGCAAGAAACAGGCGTGTCTGCCGAGTCTCGATCCCAGGTTTTCCTGAACGACGGAGGCACCGACCTTTATTCCCTATCTATCCAGAGTTTCTGAAAATCACTGTATCCGGTTTTTCTGACCTGGATACTACGGACCTGACACGTGTTATCACCACCGCTTTCCCTGCGAACAAAGGCAGATAGTGATGTGATTTTAAAAGAGACTGCTCAATGGCCAGCAATGCTGCCAAAGGCGCATCAGAAGATCATTGAAAGCATATCCAGCCCCCGAACCTGACACCAGATCAAAAAAGCATACTCAATTGCTTGCTATACAAGCGATACGCATTATGTTGATTCTTTCGCCCATAAACTCACAGCAACCTCAGTCGATGTTCAATCGCTGCGTCCCATGATTGCTGAAAGTCAGGGCTCACTTATTGAGTGATGTAGTGATATGAAGCATCAAACCGAATCAGAAGAGAATCGCAGGCCACTGGCCGTGCGGGATGTCGCATTGACAAAGCAAGTTGCTGTCTGGCTGAGTCAGAAACAAATCACACCGAATCAGATATCACTGATGAGCATTGTCTTTGCCGCTTTCGGCTTTGCCGCGATGTTCTGGTATCAGTCCCGGCCAATCAGCGGTTTGCTGCTGATTGCTGCAGTCTGTATTCAATTACGCCTGTTATGTAACCTGTTCGATGGCATGGTTGCCGTAGAAGGCGGGAAGAAAACGCCTGCCGGTGAGTTGTTTAACGATGTTCCGGACCGGATTGCCGATCCGCTGCTGATCCTCGCCGCTGGCTTTGCGACCCAATCGGAGTACGGCATGATGCTGGCCTGGCTCAGTGCGCTCTTCGCCGTGTTGACGGCCTACGTACGTGTCCTGGGTGTCAGTATGGGCTGCCCGGCAGATTTTCGCGGCCCGATGGCCAAACAGCACCGCATGGCCCTGCTGACCGCCAGTTTCATCCTGCTCTTCCTGAGCCAGGTTTTCAGCTGGCTCCCGGATATTCTGGGTTACACCATGGATGCAGCACTGGCCGTAATGGTGATCGGCACCCTGATCACCACATGGCGGCGCTTGCGGGGCATCTACCGCTTTAAGGCAGAAGAAGCTGAGCAGCAAGTACACCAAGCAGAGGGAAAGCATGACTGACATTCCATTGCATTCGCTTTATCTAATGAGCGCGATACTCGGTGTACTGGTCGCCGGGACACTGGTTTATCTGTGGAAATCCCGTACCCATCCGGAAACAGATTATCTGGAGCTGAAACTGCGGATTCGCTCCTGGTGGTGGATGATCGGCATTGTCTTTATCGTCCTTTACCTGCCACTCACCTATACCCTGTTTTTTGTCGGTTTTCTGAGTTTCATGGCCCTGAAAGAATTCCTGTCGATTGTACCGACCCGAATGACTGACCGCCGGGTGATCTTCTGGGCCTACCTGTCGATTCCGTTTCAATATTACTGGCTGTCGATTGGCTGGTACGGCATGTTCATCATTTTTATACCGGTGTATGTCTTCCTGTATCTACCCATGGTCATGGTATTGATTGGAGATACCCGGGGATTTATCCGTTCCGCAGGGATCATTCACTGGGCGATGATGCTGACCGTCTTCTGTATCAGCCATATGGCTTACCTGCTGGTGCTGCCCAGCCTGAACCCTGAAGCAGGTTCTATGGGCATGTTGCTGTTCCTGCTGGTGTTCACGCAACTCAATGACGTCTCTCAGTACGTTTGGGGGAAATCATTCGGAAAACGCAAAATCGTCCCAAAAGTCAGTCCGAACAAAACCTGGGAAGGTTTCCTCGGTGGCAGCGCAACTGTGATTCTGCTGTCTTATTTTGCCGCCCCCTGGCTGACACCACTGACCTCATTACAAGGTTTAGTGGCCGGAATGATCATTGCCTTCAGCGGCTTTATCGGTGATCTGGTTATTTCATCCGTCAAACGCGATTTGCAGATCAAGGATACCAGCCAGTTTATTCCGGGGCATGGGGGTATTTTGGATCGGATTGACAGCCTGATGTTCACGGCCCCTCTGTTCTTCCACTACATTTACTATCTCTATTACTGAGGACACTATGGCTCGGATTCTCAAGGTGTTGTTCGTTTTATTCATCGTCAAACCTCTGGTCTTTATCGGTCTGGGGCTGAACATTATCCATCGGCAAAATCTGCCAACTGACGGCCCGGTTGTGGTTGCAGCGAACCACAACAGCCATTTGGACACCTTGGTTTTACTGGCCTTATTTCCGATCGCCATCGTTCACAAAGTCCGCCCGGTTGCCGCGGCGGACTACTTTCTGTCCAATAAAATAGTTGCCTGGCTGTCACTGAACATCATCGGGATTATTCCGCTCAAGCGCTCCCCTTCTCCCAGTCAGCGCGAGGCAGTTCTGAATGAATGCCATCAGGCGTTAGCCCAGGGTGAAATTCTGATTATCTTTCCCGAAGGCAGCCGGGGTGAACCTGAAGTGATGAGCGGTATTAAGAAAGGTATTTATCATTTAGTCAAAGCACATGCAGATTGCCCGGTCACCCCGGTTGTCATGCGGGGTTTGGGTCGGGCTTTACCCAGAGGAACAGCCATGTTCGTCCCTTTTAATTGTGATGTGGTAATTGGCGACCCGATGACTCAGTTCGAAAATGCTGAGGATTTCGTTCACACCATGCAAGCACGCTATCAGGCGCTGGCACAACATTGCATTACGCAAACTAACGGAGAGCATCAGCCTTGATCGTTACCCGTCCGTCTGATGCGATGTCTGGGCGTTGGCCAGTTCTGCCTTGTCGATAATTGGAAGAGATTATTGTGAACGGTACGTCTGGTCATTCAGGGACTTCCGTGGCATTGCTTTTAATGACTCGATTGTTTCTTCAGAAGCCGTCAGCCAAATCTGAACCGGAAAGGACTCCAGCACGTTCACATCTTTCACCAAGCCTTTTTTCTCGAGGCTTTCAACTTGCGCCAGTACAGGATCATTCGCTTCCGCACTGCCCAGAATCATCACACGTTCCCAGGCATTCTCCGCTGTCGAACAAGCCTGAATCATCGTAATCAAAAGCACCGCAATATATTTTTTCATCCGTTTGACTCCCAACAAGATAGCCCGACAACGTCAGGCTATCTTCATGATGCTATCCCTGTTTTAAGGATACTTCGTAATCCAACCCTTCACGGTGTTATAGACTGAACTGTTCATGCGGGTGCCACAGTTTCGGGTCGTAGAGCCCGTTGTGTGGATGCCGCGCACATAATTGCCGCTGTCTTTAATCCCGCTGCCACTCTGGCCACCCGCCGTATCCAGCGTGTAACAAACACGCGTGTTTGAGATTGCCGACGTCGAGCCAGAATCCGTCCACATGGTGCCCGTTGGTTTATCACCCGGATAACCCGTCACACTATGCGTGCCACCAGAGTAAGTCCCCCAACCTGAATGCCCCCCATGAGGCTCGCTGTTCAGAATGATAAGCGCATAATCGTAGTTGGTATCGCCATTGTTATGCCAACCCGACGTTGTTACAGCATTCTTCCACGTCGTTGTGCCCCAAGGCTTATAGGAGCCATTCTGACCCGCAGTGAAGTTCAGCGACTTATACCAGCCACCCGAACCATTTGAAATACAGTGGCCGGCTGTCAGTACATGCTTCTTGGTGATCAAAGTTCCCGTACAACCCACCGCAATACGACCATTGTACAAATGAGGCTTCGCTGTTGTGTTGGTCACGCGTACCCGATTATCACTGCCGATCACTTTCAAGGAAGAAAAAGTATCATCCGGTAATGCAGGTTTCGTTGGGTCATGGGGCTCCGTTGTGAAAATACTGCTGTCTAACCCCTGTGCCTGCATGGCTTGAACCGCTTGTTCCAGCACAGCCAGTGTCTCTTCAGAGATGTCAGCTTTGTACTGTGTGCCATCCGCTGAAACCGCAACCGCACTCATCGCAGCAGCTTTTTCGGCCGTTGAATAGACACGAGCGAGAGAATAGTCACTCACGTCTGGCACTTCAACAATGTTTTCACCTTCAATAAAGATTGCTTTTTCATCCATTTTGACAAAATTCGTCAATTCATTTGCATTGGCACCGGAAATGCAAATCCCGGCAATCGCAAATACAATCAAATTCCTGTTCATTATTATGTATCCTATCTTTAATTTTTCATTGAAACATTCAAGATCATGAATGCTGCGAAATAACCGCCAACTATTTTTCGCAGGAGTAAATATAGGACACAATGAAATAAGTTTCACAAACAATGAAACAATAAATCAAATTCAAAACAATTCATAGTAATTATTTAAAATAGCAGAACAATACATCATGAAATTGAAAGTATAAAGTTGATCCCTTCAGGCCCTGTAGATATTGAATAGCTTTATAGTGAAAACCATCAAATTAAAAAATTATCTGTTCCTGTCCAATCCATCTTTATATATGATAATTAATTCACAAAAAACAGACGATTCCTTTGCAGATTAAACGATAAAAACCCGGTTAAGAGACATTAGAATCCGCTCTCAGAATACCCCGCCATCTGATAGGAACAATCATCTGAAGGCATCAGTTGAATCACTCGGGGCTCAAACCCACCATGCGCAGCACTGGCTGACAATTGCGCTTTGGGTACACCATTGACCTTTTCCCAATGAATATCAGAGATCACATGACCCAGCGCAATTTCATTGAGTTTACGACTGCATAATATCTCCGGAGACGCCGTACCCAATGAGACCGACTGAAGATAGGTTTCACTCCAGCAATGTTCTGGGGAACAGATTGAATAAACCAGAATCCGATATTGAAATCCATAAGAAACCATCACCAGGCTCGGATCAACGTCTTTCACCGAGAAATCCGCCTTCGCCTGAAGTGATGTCATCAAAAGCAATATTAACAATAAAAATTTCATCATTTATCCATCAAAATGACATACGCTCAACCTCATCCTTTATCTGAAACTCAAACGGGATGAAATATGTTTGTCACGTCAATAAGGTTGAATCATATATTCAGATTCGACTTTTCCAGCATACCTATAAATAGGTCATCATCCGGAATCATTCCACTTTTTTTTCACTGGATCAAGGTTTCTCAATGAATCTGTGAGCGCAATATCGCCATGGCCGCCAATCGGATGCGTGCAACTTTCATGTTCATAAGCCCCGTAAGGGAACACGAATCGGGTATAAATATTGGTGCGTTCCGTTTCATTCAGGGCATCCAGTGCCTGCTCGAAATCAATACCTTCCGAAGCACCAAAAAAAGCCGCCGACTGCTCGACAGCCGTATCATGCAATGGCGATAACCGGACCCCAGCTGAGTACTGGCGAAATCCACGACCCGACTGGCAAGCTGGTTATAATTTTCAATCACAGCATCCGAATGTTTCGACTGGATCTCCAGGGTGGTTTTCCCTTCGTGGTAGCGACAATGCAATTCACTGTAATCAGACAGCGCCGGATTCTGTTCCATCACGGCCATCAGCAACAGCAAACGATCGCCGTTGTCGAAGTTGTTCCGCTCGACCACAAAAATATTCGCGTTCAGATCATGATGTTCACTGAATCCATGCCACAGCATTTCATGGCGATAATCAGCAATTCGCTCCCCTTCATGCACTTTCACAGCGACACCAATACAATAATGATCGGTGACTTGCGCAATCGTCGAACGGGCCAGCGACTGCGTAATAATCATGTTATTCACCAAAGCTGAAGCCGATAAAATGCACCGCTCAAACCCTGTTGTACTCACGGTTTAGCCCTGCGCATCCACCAGATAAAAACCATCTGATTTCTTTTCGACTTGACTGATCGTGGCCCGCTCAATCGTAATCACGCCATCCCGAATCAAGGGTTCAAGCTGATATAACGGACTGTAGGAAGTGAATGCTGCGCTTTCACCCACCACAGCCGCTTGCGGCGCATGATTGAATGGCAGATTCACGGCCTGGCTTCGGCTCATTTCCGGATATTTCGCGGTAAATTCCTGCTGAAGCTGACGATATAAACCTGTCGGTCCCTTCAGACGCTTCTGCCAGATTTCCGGCCAGCTGTTCAGCGCCCTATCTTCCAGTGGCAGCATGACACCGTGGTAGCACAGGGAACGCCCCCCAAACGCTCGCTGATCCCTCCCAGTGCCCAATGCTCATCTGCAGTCCAATTTACTTTCTTCTCATCCCCAGCAAACACACGCGTATCAAAGTGCACATGGTTTGTCCGTAACTGGGGGCCAGCTTTGTGTATCACAATACGATGACCTTCATCATTGCGCACACACTAAAATGTGAAGCAGACATAAAAATAGTCAGCCAAAATCAAAAGTATCATTCTGAAATGGTATTTATTCTCGCCATGATTCACTGAAGATACATGAATCACAGTCAGACATTCACTACAATTCCCATGAAACTCAATGCTTTATGCCATCAGGTACTTGATGTTAACTATGCTGGAAGGTGAATCAGACCGCCATGAAAAAATCCGACGCTTTCTGGGGGTTCAAACTCAGCATGAAAAAAGGCCATGACAGAAGCATGGCCTGAATCAGTGATTCCATCAGATTGAAATCCAGTGTTCTCAAGTCAGCATGACGCTCAGGAATTAGCTGGCACAGCTTTTCAAATGCTTTGCTTTTTCTGCACTCTGTTCAATCAGCGCCGCGACATCTTTGTCTTGCACTGAAGACAACACCTTATCCAACAAGCCTTCTGCCGTTGCTTCTGATGCAGCGTCCATAAAACAGCGATACGCATTGGCAATATGCTCTGTGGCATCAACCACGGCCGTTGGATCGGTCAGATCCGTTTTTGCCATTTTCTCAACAGAACCCGCAAAATCTTTCGCCGACTGCGCGGCATCCCCCAACTGGTCAAAGTGCAACTGGCTCAAATCGACCGATTCAACGGTCTTCTGCACATGACTCACCGCTTGATTCGCAGCATCCTGTGCTTGGTTCATGGCGTTCGTTGCCTCTTCACACCCCACTAAAACAGACATCAGCGTCAATATCATCAGAGACTTTTTCATTTTGGCCCTTCAAGCAATCAGTTACGGTGGGCGGCATACTAATGCAAGGCGTTGCGACGTAGAACAAAAATACCGTAACGGAGTGTTATCCGGGTTTACCTGACGTTTCCCCCTTGATGCACAGATATGTCTGAAAAATATGGCTTACATTTCACTAAACTTCTGTGACTATGTGTCGCCTTTCTTATTTACACATCATACAAACACGACACGATGAAAAAATTTTCTGTCCTTCTCCTCGCCATTTTACTATCTGGCTGTTCCAGTCTCATCGCCCGGGTCGGTGAAAATCATCAAAACGGTCATCCGTATGCAGGCTTTGACTATGCGCTGGAAAACGCGGCAAACTGCAACTTTGCGTTATTTGTCAATGCGCCACCCTTAATCATATTCACGATCCCAGTGTCCCTCGCGGATATACTGGCATCTGCCGCCATGGATACTGTTCTTTATCCGGTTGATGCATTGATTGAAAATGATAACCGGCATAAATCGACTTTGTGCCATTTCAGCCTGCACCATCAATGATATCCAGACGGGGATTTCAAATGCGACCACAACACGAATCTGAACGCTAAAAGGCACCCTGTCGCGCTCAGCCTCATTGTCGATACATCCAAAAGCAAAAAGGACATCAAATGATGCCCTTTTGCCTCTAAAACGACACGCTGGTCTTATTGATTGTTCTGTATCACTTCGAAAGCTTTTTCCAAGGCCGAATCCAGACCAGCTTCTCTCGAACTTCTCTCATAAGGATGAACATCAATATCTGGCAGAACACCTGTGACTTCAGCGTTCACACTATCACTGTTTTGATAATATTCATTGCTCATTTCATACAACCAACCATTCGGAAGCATGCGTAGAAACGTATCAGAAGTCGCACCACCAGTTGCCTCACCGAGGATCCGCACTTGAGGAAGCGCAGCCATAGCTAATGCAAATGTTTCCCCTGCACTGAATGTCCCATTTGAAGTGAGTAAAATAACATCGCCCTGATAACGGCGATCACGCTCCGGTTTCGCATAAACTAAATTGCTGGGCCATAATTTCCCTTCAAAAGCCGTACTGATATCCCACACAAGTTGCTCATCTTTCAAAAAACGTTTGATCAGCTCAAGTGCCTGCAAATCATAGCCACCTTCATTATCACGAACATCAATAATTAACTGTTCTGTTTCATTTAAATTTTCGAAAATTTCATCCAATAAAACATTGAATTTCTCATTTGCATAGGATATATCTTCCTTTTCTATACCAGAGGAGTCTATATAATTCACAAAATGATCTATAGATAAATATCCAGTTGAATTTCTGTCGTATTCAACAATCCCCCAGTTCACGCCCAGATTCTGATTTTTAGCACGCTGAATATATCCAGTACGAGTCTGTGCATTCATATACAGGCTTATGTTTTCAATGATCTTTTTACGTTGATTTTGAATATAGCCGTCAATCTGCTCACCAATTAAACCATCCTCAATAGCTTCCTGCATCAACAGCACACTCAAGTGTGGTTTTGCTTCATAACTAATCGGTTCCTGTTCAAGGTCAAAATATAAACGCGTATGCCCGTCATTTAATTGCTTTAATATTTCAGAAAATACTGCGAGCAGTCCCGCTTCATTCTGATTAGATAAGTCATCATAATAATTCTCATCAATCTCTTCCCAGTCCATTTTTCGTTCTTTCAAGAAAGCATAATGTTCTTTCATATCCAACCAAAATATACGAAACACTTCTTGGGCATTAAACTGGTAATCTGGATCATCAATGGTCCGAATCAACCCACCAGTACAAATTTCGTCTAAATTTTGAATGCGAGTGTAGGACACAGGGGCTGTATCATAGGGACGGTGATAAATCAGCGTGTCACCGAGACGAACGCTATGATTTCTCATTAAATCAAACGGGTCCTGGGTAATGCTCTGAAAGCAGATATTTGACGTCACTTGCCAGGTTTGAACATCATTCACCGAGATTTGCTTGATTTCACCATACAGCGGCGAATACCACAGGCCTTTCATTTGCTCATTTGAAGCTGGTGGAAGGTCAGAATTACATCCCATCAGAGCAGCGCAAAGTAACGGTATCGAAAAGTAAGCGTTGAAATTCATCATCTTTCTCCCTTCATTCTGTTGTTAAAATGTCAGGAAAAATTCTAATCTTTCAGTGCGTTAATTTTCGTCACTGTTTTGTCTGTTTTTGTCTATTGTTTGTCGCAGACAACGCCCTGTGATCTGTGAATTGGATTACAAATCGCGCCCCACCCCACTGACTTCTTTCCACCGCGATTGATGCCTGATGCTGATGAAGTATTTCTTGTACGATCGCAAGCCCTAATCCAACACCGCCAGTCTCCTTAGAACGGCTTTCATCCAAACGGTAGAATGGCTGGAATATTAATGCTCTTTTTTCTTCTGGTATCCCAACCCCATCATCTTCAACGATTAAATAAATCACTCGCTCACACTGATTTAATGAAACAGAAATATGTTGTGCTGCATACTGGTCCGCATTGAACACTAAATTATTAATGACACGCTGAATGCCGATTTCTGATGCAGAAATATAAATTAAAGGTTCACAATAGAGTGATATTGGTTTATCACAATGCTGCCTCAAGGTTTGAACTTGATTTCCAATCAGTTCACTCAAATTGACAGTGAACAACTCTGGCGGCGTGGATAGTGATTCGTGCTTACTGAATTCAAGAATTTCAAAGATCAATGATTCCATTTCATCACAATCTTTCAATAACGATTTTATCTGCTGTTGCGTATTGGCAGGGAGCTCATCCAAGTCAATTAAGTCCAACTTCAATTGAAGCCGAAACAAAGGTGTTTTCAACTCATGAGATATAGCACGTAACAGACTTCTTTGCCGGTGAAACATGAGTTGAAGTTTATCTGCCATATGATTAAAGGTTTGATTCACGCGCCCCACGGCTTTAAAACCTGTATCTACCCGGATAGATAGGTCTCCATTTGCAATTAACTGACTTGCATTTTCTAATTTCCGCAATCGGTATTGAAGCCATAAGGTATAGAAAAAAAAGATTAAAATAATGAGGCCCAATGGCAAAATGAATTGAATCAGTGTTAAAATGAATTCAGCATTTTCATCTACATCAAGTGCTGATAGTTGAATGAGTTCTTTATCCAATATTTTTGCTGTGATCGTTTGCAAATGCTCGTCATGAATATGTTCTACTTTAATCCTCGGTTCTGTCGTAATATCTTCATCAGATGGTAACGATTTAATTTTTAAGTTGGTTTTGGAAGAGATTTCATCCAGAAGTTCATACCACTGATTTTCAGACAATGAAGGTCTTGCCGATTCCAGCGCATAAACATAAGCAAGATAATCTAACTCAACATCTTTTTTTAAACTGCTGGAAAAATATTGTGTTGCAACGGATGCCAGCCAAGGGTATGTTTGTGAGAAAACAAACATAAACAGAATTGCTTTCAATGTAAATCGTATTAACAACATTATTCCTGCTCATCATTAACAAGTAAGTACCCCTTTCCCCTGACTGTAATAATAAATTTGTAGGGTAACTCATCTCCAATCTTTTTTCTTAGGTTCATCACTTTATTATCGATTGAACGATCCAGTCCGTCAAAATCTCGGCCAAGTAATTGTCTTGAGATATCATCTCGCGTCACAATATTATCAGCATTTCTTGCAAGCAAACTGAACAGTTGAAATTCGCTGTCTGTCAAATCCAAACTTTCTTCACCTTTATAAACCGAACGGCGAGGAATATTCAATTGGAACTGTCCCACCTTCAACTGTTCAGTATTCTGGCTACTACGCTGATTGGCAGACAATCGGATCAAATTACGTAACCTTGCAAGAATAATACGAGGATTGACAGGTTTTTGAATATAGTCATCAGCCCCCATTTCTAACAGCATAATTTGATCAATATCATCTTCACTTGCAGTGAGTACAATGATTTTTCCCTGATATCGGTTTTGAAGCGCACGACAGATACTAATCCCATCAACTTCGGGCAACATCAAATCCAGTAAAACAAAATCTGGTTGATGCTTCAGCGAATAATCAAGCCCAGATTTTCCTGAATGTTTCAAACAAACATTGAAACCATTTTTTTCGAAGAAAACACTGAGTAAATTAGCCAATTCAATATCATCCTCAATGATGACTAAATGTTTTTCATCATTTTTTGATTTCTCATGAAACTCTGAAGACTTCAATTTCACTCTCCTTCGAACATTATCTATTTGATTAAACCATCATGTTCACCTTGGCAATAAACCGCCGAAGAAAACTCATCAACATTTTAACCTGTTTTAAAACCCAACAATTCTAAAAAATATCCACAGATTCACCCAAAATTAAACCCATCAGGTGTTGTTATATTTTTTCGACAAAATGAAAACCCGCTCAGTCTTATTCTTCCAGCAAAGTGCCAAGGGTATACTGAGAAGAAAAATCAAAAAACTACCTTGTTCAATCATGACTACCGATAGCAGAACATTCACCGCCCATAATACAGTTGTGAACAGTCTATATTTTCTGAAAGATTGATACAATTGCCAAAACTGGCTTACGACAGGCCCCAAGAATATGAATAAAATCAAACCACCCCGAAGTATGAAGTATCCCTCACCACTCTCCAGATACCATTTCAGATGCATTAATAACATTGGCATTGAAAAATATGCCATAAAAATTAAGAAAGGAAATAATCGCTCCTGAATTGAAAGTCTTTCCTTTCTAAATTGATGAATTTTGTATAAACGATCAAACCTCACAAATCGCTTTTCTCTTTTTGTAAAGAAATATGCAATACTAGGTAAAGACAAAAGCCCAATGAGAATCATGATTGGCACCAGAAACAGCACGAATATTTCCATTATTTTCCTATTGATATACAGCGCCCGCCACACCGGACCCATCTTAACGCAGTCACCCAAGAATCACTGCTTTAACCCAAAGTGCATCAGTTTATCATGCTAGACCGATCACGCATCTTCATCACACAAATCAGACGAAAATGCCATATCCCCTGAATGTTCATCTCAACCTTCATGAATCAGGGATGGAGGGTACTCACGCCTGTTCACCGATAACAAGACAACATTCAACCGGGTCATCAATAAAAAACCCCGCATCAATGCGGGGTTCAGACACAACATGCAGAGAACTAGAAACCTGCAGCTTTAAACAAAGTTCAGAAACTTTTCCCGATCCGCTGCATTCAGCAAATCAACCGCGGCAGTGATTGCTGCTGCAATCTTCCTCTCCCGTGCAGCCAGCATTGGCGGCTCATCAGGGTCTATCTCATCTTTATGGCGATAAATATTGAGCACGGTTTCGTACAGGCGCTTCAGACCTTTGTCATCACTGAAGTCCTCCAGATCATTCTGATACTCGTTGACCTGATGCACCACCAGAATTCGGGACAGAAACGCATACTTCTCGTCTAATTTAAGATCCGTCAGAACATCGCAAAACGCTTCCACTTCATCTGCGGTCGCGTCAGAACCATGCCTGCCGCCTTCAGAGTATTCAATAAAGCTGAGCAATAAGGTTGTCGACGGGAATAACTGCAGAATCAGTTCATACAAACACAGGTATTGCTGCTTCTGTGGTTTTTTTGCCACTTGGGCAACATACAACATCGACGCCAGAATCATGCCGATTTCATCAGACACGAAGAGTGACGTGCTTTCCTCTTCATCCTCTTCCGCTTGATTGAAGACCAGTAACTCACGGGCAAAGGCAAGCGCCTGCTCTCTGGAAATGGGGGCGTCAGACTGTGCCGCTTCATCCTGTTCTGAGACCTGCAAAAAGCGGGCAAACAACCCCCCAGCGGCTTTCGCCTGTGCATCTGCATAAGCTTGGATGCCAGTGATCAGGCGTGTGACTTTCTCACGCTCATCTTCCTCAAACGGATGATTCAAAGCTTTCCGCTGTTCCAGTTCACGATAAAAACTCGGGAAAAGATGCTGATGATAAAACGCCCATAACGGTTCCAGCTCCGGCTCCGCAAAGAAGCCACTGGCTTCCTGAGCCAAAATATATGCGACCGACAATAACTGAGCGCCCTTCGCATATTCTGTCTGATTCAGCGCAGGAACAACCGCTAACAAATCCTCCGGGGTATCCTGATACGCGCGCAAAATAATATCGTTCAGCATCTCGCCGAAGCCTGATTTATCCCGCTGATAAAGCCCGTGAATCTCCTCAAGGCGTGTCAGACCCATATGGCTGCGCAAGGGTTTGTTGATTAAGACATAAAGCCTTTGCCGAATCTCTTCGGCACTCAGCGCTCTGATCGTAAAACGGGCAGCGGCTTCCTGTTTACTGCACAGCTCGAAATCATTCGCGATAATTTTGAGTTCTTCGCCACTCAGCTCTTTTTTCCCCAATAAACGCACCAGGACATCCAGCGTTCGCAGGCACTTGTCGTTCTGAGCGGCTTGCCCTTCATCTTCAATATAGAAGCTGTCCGGATTCTGATAGGTCACCAGAAAACGCTCAATGATGTCTTTCAGCGTAATATCCTGAGCAAGATTTGAAGACAACCGCCAGCCGCCGGATCCGAAATATTCAAAACGCTTGTAAATATAGTGTTTGTGCTCAAACGCCAGCTGTCTGAAGTGGACGGGCTGCAACTGGTCCAAAACTTCGGGATGCTGGTTCTTTTCGATATAAGCCAGAATCTGCTCACCGTTGGCGAAACACTTCAGGAAAAAGCTTTTGTTGGTTTCGTACTCGTTATACTCGTCATATTCCTGATAGAACGGGTCATCCTGAATATCAGCCAGCGTGGTCGTTTCGTCATAAACAGGTTGATTGTAATACCAGAGATCGTTCAGAGGCACATCTTTCACCGCGTCATACAACGCCTGACGAAATACCTCACGCTCCTCTGCAATGGTCCGGCCATGGAAATTCAGGTCATCAAACTCGCCCGCGGCGGCTTCCCGCGAGATCAGCGCATCCGCAAACGTGCCGTCGTCATGATAAGCATCGCTGACTTGGCTAAAGCCGTATTCCATCAATTCAAAGGGATCAACACCGGCAACATCTCTGGGCCGGCGTTTGAATGCCTGAATCCGCGCATCTTTGTAATATTGATAACGGCTTTCATCAGCTAAAAAACATTTCAGCAGATCGGGGACAAAATTTTCCGACGCCATGTAATGCGACCGGATACAGCCAAACACTTCTGGAAAATGGCAACTGGCGTACGCATCCAGCACCAGAGGACGATAGCCATGCTGATAGAAGAGATACGCCATATAATTGGCGCTGTGATACATGATCTGTTCAAAGTCACTGTCTTCCGGGTAGTACTCGCCAACCAGATATGCATATTCCGGATACTTCTCTGCCAGTAGCACCAGCAGGTAAATCCCAAACATCATATCGGATGAGAAAAACAGTTCGTTGGAAGAATTTACCCGCAGACTGAAATCCACCAGCACTTCGCAGAAGGCGACGATCAGGGGTTTCAAGTCTTCATGTTCTAAGGCGTGCTGAAACACCACCATGTGGGAAAAACGCAGGTACGCATCATCTTTGCTGAGCCTTAGGAGTGCTTCATCCGTCAGGGATTCCATGGGTTCGGACTCAAACTGATCGTCACTGCTCATCATGAAGATCGCTTTAAACTGATCCGGGTTGAACAGGTCGCAGGGCTGAAACTGCTTTTGATCGTGAGCAATAAAACCACCGACGTTATCAATCAATTCACCGGCTTGATAGGCTTGCTGTAATTGAGATTGAAACGCCACAATGGCTTCTTTTAATGAATCTTTATTTTTTAAATTGACCTGGATAAACGGCTGTTCCATGACTGTCCCATTCTTTCTTCAGCATCGAATCATTCAAATCATCAGGTTTGAATGACTTAAAAACGTGCCTGTCCTGAGTCTCATCCGCCCAGAAAAGGTCATACTCACACATTAATAAAAAGCGACCGACGACAATCGATCTAACGAGTCACCCATGCTGAAAGAAAACGGCCTGCCAAATTCAGCTGCCATTTTGCGGCACTTTTGATCAAGAGATGAACTGACGTAATCCGTCACCTTTCCATATTCGTGATTGACAGGTCCCAATGAACCCAACTCAATCTCAAGCTGTCTCAGGCCCCGCTTCCCCTGATTGTGCCGAAGAATATACCGTTGGGAACTATTGGTAATTTCTGTGGAAAGGTATATCTGAGAGTTATCCAACTTCGTTTGAAGATGAGGGTCGCCCAATTGAATATCCGCAGGCACCGTATAAGCATAGTATCCATGACCTCTGATCAAAGATGTACTGACTGGCTGCTCATCTTTATCGTTCACCACTAAACCGCTGAATGGCAGCACGGGAGACAATGTCAGGGCAACTGTGCAGAACGCTTCCCCCTCATTCCTCTTTGTGCCTTGCATCGCCATTAAAAGTGAATCCAACATGTTGTAAGAAATGCCAACCATGACATCCTTCACCGTCAGTTCCGTTGTATACTCTTTGTTCAGTCTCGCAGCTTCCTCGCGGTATTCCTTCTTATCTGTTTTCATCTCTTCGGGACGAAGCGAGAAACGAACTGTCATCGTGCGTTTTTTATCTGCCAGAATTTGTTCTAATGCATTTTGAACCGCAACCTTCTGTGCTTCCGTCATCTGTTTTTTCTCAGATGTACTTAATAATAAACTGCTCGAATCAAGCTTTTCTTCATCAAAGTGTATCTTCACGTCCTCTGGTGCAATGCCAGCCTCTTTGAATATCTGATGCAGCCCATCCATATAAACCTGTTGAATCGTGTTGTCATCTCTCCGATAGTCCTCGTCAACAACCGAATGATCAAAACTCAGCCTTGCGAAATTCACATCATCATTTCCGCAGCCGCTCAAAACCAAAGTTAAACCCATCAACCCAATACGTGAAAAGTTGTCCATTCAATCCCTTACGCTCAAATAAAAAATGCATTTAGTTGAACAGCTTAGGCGGCAGTGCTCACAACAAGAAGAAAGCTACCCCGTCTGTTTGAGAGAGTCATCACAAGTCCGGTGGGATTGAAAGGTATGTCATCAGCAGCAAGAAAGAAGAGATGGTGGCGATGTCAATCGAGGTCATTTCTTTTGCGCCCTGTATGAGTGACTCACACAGAGCAAAAGATTAAAAATACGAAGGGACTGAAGATTGAAGATAATGCGGATGATATGAATGGCAAAAACAGTTTGTTCCCTCTAATGACAAAAAACCGAGTTTTTGATAAAACCCATGGCCAATGTCACTGTGTAAATAAACTGCTTTTGCGCCATGTTGTTCGAGCAAGGCCTGAGTCGCCCTGCGCACAATCTGAGAACCAAAGCCTTGATTGCGCATTACCGGCGCTGTTGCAACAGAGCCAATCCCGAAACACCCTTCCTGAAGACCAAACTGACCCGAATAGACAATCAAAGAAGCCACCGGCTGGGCATCAACGGTCAGCACAAACCAAGCGCCCGATTGATACTTGGCGCTTGTCCGGCAACCTTCAAGATACGCATCCATGGAAAGTCCATTCCCCCAGGCATCAAATCCCATCCGGTAAATTTGTTCGAACTCCTGTTCTCTGGCTTTTCTCAGCTGCATTCAAGGCTGTCCTTTGCTGATTCCGCGAGTCACTTTGTCGTTTCAATCTGAAGGGGGAAAAGAGAATTTATGTTTCACGACCTTCCGCAAATGCGGGAAGCTCCCGATTTAATTCACACCAGTTCGCTTTGTAAGCAGTATAAATCTGTGCATCAATGGTGACCGGAATGTCTTCGTCAAACGTGGCAATGGCAAGTTCAATGGCTTCGAGTGGCGCCTCTTTCCCACGAAAACCAAGACTGGCACCGCAGTTCGGACAAAAGGAACGAATCGTACCATTGTCAGCCACATAATCTTTCAGTAACGCTTGACCTGATATCCAGTTGAGCCCTTGGACACCGACCAGGGTTCCAAAGGCTGCACCATGAAATTTACGGCACATCGTGCAATGGCAATTGGCGGCTTGCTGTTGAAAACCACGCACAGAAAACCGAATGCTTCCGCACAAACATGACCCGTGAAATATCTGACTCATCCTGAGCTCCTCCGTTCTCTCTCATGCTTTCTCAACTTGTGAGAACACGCTGTGACACTGAGTGTGACTGCCCTTGTCCTTCGTTGCAACCGGGCGGATTCAAATCCCAAGCCGCCTGATACACACGAAAGATGCAAACCCGCCGTTCAGACCGGATGCGTGAGATCCATAACGCCCTTTGGATCCGGACCGTAGTCATTGTCACCCGGCGAGCCCTGCTCCACCAGCAACATCAGTCCAATCAACACACCGACAAAAGGAATCAGTACCACGAGCATTGACCAGCCACTCCGATTGGTGTCATGCAGACGCCGGACAATCGATGCTAACGCAGGAATAAAACTCAAGGAAAGATACACGGCAATGAGTGCATGATCATCTTGAATCAATTCTCCGAGAAAAAGTATCAGATAACAGATTCCATAATGCACGAACCAAAACAGCCAAAAATCTTTGCGTCGTACACGGCCATCAGAATTTGCAAAATTCTTAACCGTGGCGATGTAACTTCCCATACCTGCCAACCTTTGATAATTTATTTGTCGCGAAGACTGAAGCCATACGACAAACTGGCATTGCAGGTGAAGCTTTGCTGACCATGAACCCCGAATATGTCGCACCCAATTAGGGGCGACGCTTTCAGGGATTCATTAATCCGAATTGAACACGCAGCAATTAGTACGCTGCCTCTTTCAATTTTTTGAGCGCGAACTCCCCTCGTTCTGAGACAGCAGTAGATTTATCCGACGCAAAAACATCTGCAAAATCTTTCGCAACAGTTCCCAAGCTATCTAACTCTCTGCTCAACATCTCTGCCGAAACTCGCCTAACAATCGACGATGGATCAGCCGACGACAATTTCAGCAAGGTTAGAAATGGTATCTCAGGATCATTTTTTCTCTCTGCGAGAATGGGTTTTAAACTACCTTGATGAAGTACAAAGCATGCCGACTAAGGTGATGCTTCTCAACAGAGCACGCCCCCAGTTGTCTCGGTGCATCTCACGTCCCTGAAACTATCGGCATGGTAAATTTCACTCATTCTTGAAAAAACTGCGTATTGTTTGAATAAACCCCCTGTTTTTAAACCTATTTATTAAAACCTGCCATCGCCGTGAAAAATGCATTGTGCTGATATTTATTTAATTCACTCGGTGCGACGGCATTGTTTTTCTTTTGATAAGAAGCAATTGCCTGAGGAGAAACCAAGATGACATCGTTGGCATCTGAATCTTGTATCATCGCTTCCATTTTAAAAGTATCCGCGCCTCCGGCAAAGTCCCCTTTTTTACTGCGTTTTTTAATGTACACTTTTTCAACTGAGTTCGTGGCAAGCAGTTGATTGATTTCTTCTTTAAAATCTTTAACACTTTCCCGACGTTCACTATCATTAAGCGTAATTTTCTTCTTCTCAATTGTTTTCACGATGAAACAATCATCCGCTTGCTTTTCCAGAACCGTCACAATCGCTTCATGGCCTTTTAATTCAATCCCGCATATATGAGTCATCCCAAAACATCCTTCTCATTTTATATCCATTTTCTCTTGTGCAATTCACACTTTAAAATTCAACACCAACACGATATACGACAACACAATATTTCACAACCGAGACTCACATTAATAACCAATTAAACCCGCCTCCAAAAGAATACTCACTAATAACATCAAATGAAACAGACAACCAACAACAATTGCAAGCCAATTCCAACCTGAAAACCTTTCGTTATTGATGAAATCAGGGATGGCTTCTTTGTTAACACTGGAAGCAAGACGATTCGCTGGAATAATAAAGAGGAAACTTAATATGGAAACAAGCCAATATGGATCAGGTAATCTCGATAAGAGCTGAAAAACAAAATACATACCGCCAAGAAAAAGTACAGGCAATGACTGTGGCATGTTTTTTTCATTGGCAGATTTATTGATATGTTCAAAACAGCTGAATGCCCAGATCGGCGAAAAAAATGCCCGCCAAAAAGGCATCATATTTTGTCCGGTTCTTGCTCTAATCAGCATCCAATTTTTATAGAACCAATAAAAATTATAGATCCCCAAGGTGCATATCGACATCACGACCAGTTTGAACGTAGATGTGGAGAAAAAGTATGCGTCTGGAGCTCTTTCCAGTGTTTTTTCTGCTGATTGAATCGGTAGCGCATCGGGATTTAAGTTTTCTGCTTGCAAGTGACTCTCCTTTATATGCCTCACCCCTTTCGAAGGGGTCAAACAGGTTATGATTCATGCGTATGTGCGCCACGATTATTGGTATTTAGCCGACGTGATAAATTCGCCAAATGACTCACACCACACAATGACCGTATTGTACCCCGATAGGTCGATATCTTGCGGTACTTTCACAACAAAATTTTCAAAAGTCTTCACATCCCCCACAAGAGCCATCTCATTTTTCAGCCGTTGAAAATCAGCTTCGGTTTCGACAAACGCCGGAGACACATACAACTTATAATCCGGGCCAGGCGCAAGCTGCCCCATGAATGTGATGAATTCAGCAGTCAGGGATACTTGCCCCTCTCCCCAGTGAAACGTATCGCTGTCTTTCAGGTCTTTTCTGAACATGGCTGAATACTGTGCCTGCGATGAGATTTGAATCACTTCAGCTTCAGTGGGTGCTGGCGGGGCAATCAGGATAGGCAGCAGATATATCCCAAGCACAAAACCAAGAACCCCTACAGACAAGTGAGTTACCGAGAGTGTCATGAATGTTTTGAGTTTCATAAGTCAGCTCATTGTTGTGAAAATTTAGCGCCTCAGAGGCATGATTCATCAAGGTTTCTGTTCATCCCGTTTTCAGTGGCTGTCTTCAATCTTATTGATTGTTCCAAGAGAAACCGCGACCAGTTTTTCTTCCCCATCAGTTTGGGCATAGACCTTACACTCGCATGTCGCTTGGCGTTTTCCAGCGTATAAAACGGTTGACCTGGCGATCAATCTGTCGCCGATTGCGGGCCTGACATAGTTCACTTTGTATTCTGAAGTGACACATCGACCCAGTACGGATGCTCCGGCAAAAGTAATACAGTTATCAGCCAAATAGCTAACGACACCACCATGGGCAAACCCATTGTTTTGCTTGAGATCATCTCTCACCTCAAGGCTCAATTCAGCGGATCCTGCCTCATAAGCTTCCAAGGTTGTTCCCAGAAGCAAACTGAAAGTCTGCTGCGACAGAATCTCTTTCCCTTTCTCTAACATATTGCTCAATGTTCAGCTCCTTACTGATCATCCGGAAATCCAACAAATGGCATAGACTGTCCCACATCAAAATTGACCACATGACTTCTGAATCGATCCAAAAAATTCTCGCTAATCAGTCGGACACAAATAGGATCCGACCAAGGGTACTGCCACTCTTTCAGCCGTTAAACTACCTTCGACATCAATGTTTAAAGGATTCGATGAAATTCTGGATTCATCCACCGGCACGATCGAGTTTTGAATGCGGTATTGATAAACACCACTCTCTTCAGGATATGAAAACACCATTCCGGATAAAGTTTCGGTGTCTTCTTGTCGGAGTGCAAAACGACTGCGGATCACAAAGTGATCAGAATGCGATTCAACATGTTGTTCAAGCAATTCAGCAAAGTCTTCATAGCATTCAAACAGCAACATCTCATAATCGTATTGTGATCGATCGTCTATGTTCAGTAACGGCTTGAAATATACATATGGCTGGCAACGAATTTCACCTTGATAAAGCAGTTCAATACCATCTTCGTGTTGCTCAGCGATGCTAAAATCACTTTTGCTAAGAATTAATGTTTGATCAAAATTGATCAGCGTGATCGTTACATCATCCATTGTTTCTCTTCTTCTGCTTGATTGGTTTGAATTCGATTGTTTTGACACCGACCGCGCTCGGCGACTCATCAGGCTTTGCCACACTTGGAAAGCCTGATTCCAACATCCTTGAAGGCCACCATGTCACAATTTGTTGTTGGTATTGAGCTTGATGTGCAGTTGATTGCACCAAGTGTAACTATTTTTTGGCAAAGTTAAACTATCGCTTGGTGGCAACTGTCTTTATTGAGACAATACTCGCCGTTACTTCTATACCAACGGACAACCATGAAACTCTTAGTTCGCAACCTTGCACGCACAACAACTGAACACGATATCCGCAAACTGTTTTCTGAATACGGTGAAGTCACTGAATGCACGCTCGTTTTAGATCAAGAGACGGGTTTATCGAAAGGCTTTGCTTTCGTCGAAATGCCTGACGTTTCAGAAGCAGAATCTGCGATTGCGGCACTTCATCTGACAAGCGTTGCCAAAAGCAAGATTCGAGTCAAAGCAGCTCAGTAAAACAGATTCTTAAACCAGCTGAAAATGCTGGTTTTTTATTGTCCCAACAACGGCACAACGCTTTGTGATATGCCTTTACGACTTCCCCAAATACTTCGATATGAAACTACTGACTTGTTCATGACAAAGACCGATATCGACCTTTATACCCGCTTGTTCAAGGAGAGCTATACCCTTGCCACTATTACGCTTGTCTGGATCAACCATTGAAACCACAACATGCTTAATGCCTGACTCAACGAGAGTATTTGCGCACGCAGGTGTACGACCAACAAAAGAACAAGGCTCTAAAGTGACATAGGCGACTACGCCGTCCATCACTCCATCATATGCATTGAGCGCTTGAACTTCGGCATGGTTTCCACCAATGGCTTGAGTATAACCCTCAGATACCACCATATTATCTTTAACAAGAACGCAGCCAACAGGTGGATTTGGAGCACAACCAGGCAAAGCGATTTTGGATATATCTAAAGCTCTTAGCATATATTTTTCTGACATTAATTCACATTCCTTGTTCTGGCATATAACGAATGACAAGGACTCTCCCTCATCAGGCTTTGCCACACTTGGTCAGTCTGATTACGAAATCACCGGAGGTCACCCTGTCACGATCTGCCTATGGCATAGATTGAACCAAACATCGTTTCAGTATCCACGGTGAAGATCACCAATGCAATGTAATGACCCACTGAACAATATCACGCTCGAAAGTTCTCTCGACGTTTGCAACATCCCACCAGCCATTTTCAGGATGCAGCTTGCCCATGACTGGGCCCAAGAACTGACTAAACTCGCTCATACACCAAAAAACATTCTATGCTGCGCGATGGCGTCTTATGAGATGCTAAATCAGCATGATTTTAATGATTGACTGCATTATCGTTGGTTAGGTTTCGTAGCCCAAGATTTCGATACCCTTCTCAGTACTCACTATCGGAAATTCACCAACTTTACAGAGTTCCTTCAGAAACCTCTCTAAATTCAGGTCTCGGTGTGTAGTAGGAGCATTTTCATAAGGCTGATATGAATAAACTCTTGGGATGAATATGCGTTCAATATGCTTGTACTCGACAGGTCCAGCACAGCCTTTAACAGGATCATCAATTGCCGAATCCCACACCTGTTGGTTACTAGGAGCATGACCATAGAAAACTCTTTCAGTATCCGTAAAGCGGTACTCGATACCAGAAAAATCTGCTCCATAGTCTGCCATTGTAAGAAAGAATTTCATCCACTTATGGTTGGACATTAGACGCACTGAGTATCTCTGTCTCAGAGCTTTATCATTGTGAGCTTTCATTTAAACCTTCTACAAACCTAACGAATGACATGGCCCCCCATCAGGCTTTGCCACATTTAGTCGTGTCTGATTACCGAATCCCTAGAGGCCACCATGTCACAATCTATCTATGGCATTGAGCAACATTTTTCAACGGAGTCACTTGCTTCACCGGGTCATTGCAATAGCCAATGATGGTGTAAGGTTCAGACCTTTTGCGGGAAAACCTGATAGCGCGGCGGGCACTTTCGATGCCGTCTAACGAATGAGGAACCGCAACCGCGTAGTGTCATCAGGGTCATGGCATGAATGCCAGTTAACAGACCGAATGTAGAGCGGCAGTCCCAAACCTTGCATTACCTGACGCTGTTGTTGACAACCGGGGGAGTCCATGTAGCCCTGCTAAAGTGTGATAAGCGCAATACAGAAACTCCCGCATACTACCTTAACCACTAAACTTATTGAATAATAAAATTTCACGCGTTGCGAATCACTCTTGAACAATTTGTTATATTTTTACCCACAACAAGCGCTTAGGTCAGTTTTTATTTTTACTACAAGATCATCTACGCTGACCACCTTACTGATCACAACACCTTTCTTTTGCTTCATAGACTGAAAAATATTGGGTTTGGCTCGTTCCGGGAAATTCCAAATAATTTTAAATAATCTGGGTATTATCAGGATCTCTGGGCAGTTATCAGGAAGCTCAGGGCGAGAACGAAACAGGTAAGGTAGATTACGTTTAATGCAACGGGTTACACAAATATACCTTGGGACATCAAGAAAAATAACATAGTCAGCGCTATCTCGAACAGTTTTGGAGACCCCCTCAATAATCCACTGTTTCTGTTTAACTAGTTTTTGCTCACCCAATGCACGCTCCTCATTTGAAGCTGCAACCCATCCATCTTTCCAAACGACGCTATCTAAACTCTGGACTGGTATGTTCAAAGCTTGCCCTAATTGTTTAGCCAACGTCGTTTTACCAGAACCAGCATTTCCCGTGATATGAAGCTTCATGTTCCCTCAAAAAATAACGCCGCAATCAGGCGCGGCTTACTTTGTGTGCTTTTTGCACTAGAAAGGGAGCGCAGCGACCGTGCACAAAGTAAGACGTCGGCTGCATTTCTTTATTAAACGCCGCTGGCACAATGTTCATAAGTGAGATCGAACCAGCCAGAGGCAGCACACTGACCTGAGACGATTACCTTGATTCTTTGTACACGTTTGGCATGAACCTCGGGGTTGCTGACAGGATGGTAATAGTTTGGCGCTATCGGCATGGCAATTAATCCATAGAACTCATCATCAGTAAGTTGTGATGTCTTTTTCCCGTAATACGCCATTGCTGCGGCTTCCATGCCAATGACACCATTCCCTTCCATTGCTCCAAATGCTGTTAGCCGTACATTGCCCAACGGAAATACGGGCGCTGACCATCCATACGATCGACTTCTGCACCTAAGTTTTTGTAGAACTCGTGTGCTCGGGTGTTATAAGGGCTAGCAGTCCATGAAATGTGAGAAGTTAACGACTCTTCAGCAACCATTTTCAAAGCATGCATAAGTTTAGCACCGTATCCCTTTGACCGATGTTTACCAACAACGAGAAGATCATCAAGCCAAATAGACGCCTCTCCGCGAAAGGAAGAATAACGATAATGAAACAAAGCGAACCCTTGAACTTCGCCATCTACTTCCAATAGCAAAGCGTGGGCGAACGGATAGTCACCAAATAAGGTTCGTTCAATCTTCTCTTTAGTCGTGGAGATTTCACCGTCGAACCCTTTCATACTTCGGTCAAACTCAGCTTTGCGTCCAATAAGTTCGAGCAACTTACCGGAGTCTTGCTTGATCGCTTTCCTTACGTTCACTTTGTTCTCCATAACTCAAATTTCTGGTTGTCGGCTAACGCACACATCAACTGCCGGAGGCTACTGGCGCTTTTTGTGCGGCTTTTTGCACAAAAAGTGACAGTGGCTGGAGGTCAGATTGCATGTGCTTGTTAGGTGCTTGTTTGATTAAGAACCTGTTTTGTTAAATATTTTTCTGCGCTAATTAGTTTATTGTAAATATCGTTTGCTGCGCTATTTGCTGTGTCAGGGACTTCAGCTCCAGAAATATCAAATTGGTGATGACTAGCTAATCCAATAGCATTACTTAATAACTGCTTTGGAGTCTCATCCAGTATTGCACCATGTTTTGATAAGAAATTTTCGAGTGAAGCGATTATAGATTTGAAATTGTGTGCTATCTCATCACATGCCTCATGCCAGTCCATTTCTTGGTGTAAAAGAGGTGGTAAAAACTGCCTGACTAAAGCAACTAATTCTGATGATGCTTCGTATTGTTTCTCGAATATAAACTCAGACTTTTTTAGTTTTATTTTGTAACTCTCTGAATCTTTAAGTAATGAAGACTTGATTGACTCGAGCTCTTTAGAATACTGAGCTTTTTCTTTCTCCATAAGTCGATTTGCCCAGACTTTTCCTAACCAGTTCGACATTCCAAATATAATGCCAGCGCCACCTCCTAAAGTGCCTAAAATGGCTGCTGATATACCTAAAACTTCAGATAAATCCATTAGTTCTCCTTGCACCTAACGCCCAATTAAGGGGTAGCAACGCTACCAACCAAACCTAAAGCATTGTGCCATAAACACTAAAATTGAAGTAGAAGCAAAAATGCCAAGCGTTGTGAATCCCTCTTAAATGCTTGATTGCACCATAATCACTAAACTCTCTGATACCTATAATGCCACGCGTTGGGAATCCCTCTTAAATTGTTGTATGGATAATAACCCACGAATTTGGGTAAAGTGAGACCCAGGCTTTAGCTGCAACTAAAGCTTTCCATGTAGTA
>NZ_JAUORR010000018.1:0-92621 GCF_030547945.1 Photobacterium sp. 1_MG-2023
AACGGTATCGCCCTGCACGGCGGTTTCGTGCCTTACGGCGCTACTTTCCTGATGTTCATGGAATATGCCCGGAACGCGATGCGAATGGCTGCGCTGATGAAAGTGCAGAACATCCAGGTGTACACCCATGATTCCATCGGTCTGGGTGAAGACGGTCCAACGCACCAGCCAGTTGAGCAAATGGCTTCGCTGCGTCTGACCCCGAACATGAGCACCTGGCGTCCCTGTGATCAGGTTGAGTCTGCCGTGGCCTGGAAACTGGCCATCGAGCGGAAAGATGCGCCAACCGCGCTGATCTTCTCGCGTCAGAACCTGGCTCAGCAGGAACGTAACGACGCGCAGGTTGCAGATATCGCCAAGGGTGGTTACATCCTGAAAGACTGCGCAGGCAAGCCTGAGCTGATCCTGATTGCCACCGGTTCTGAAGTGGAACTGGCGGTGAACGCAGCGGCTGAACTGAGTGCCGAGGGCAAGCAGGTTCGTGTGGTGTCCATGCCATCAACCGATGCATTCGACAAGCAAGACGCGGCTTACCGCGAATCTGTGCTGCCATCAGATGTGACTGCCCGTATCGCCATTGAAGCGGGTATCGCAGATTTCTGGTACAAGTACGTTGGTTTTGACGGCCGCATCATCGGCATGACCAGCTTCGGTGAATCTGCACCGGCTGGCGAACTGTTCAAGCTGTTCGGCTTCACCACTGAAAACGTGGTCAGCACCGCGAAAGAGCTGCTGGCGTAAGTCAGACCTTCTGAAAATACGAAACCCGACGTCATCGTCGGGTTTTTTTATGCCGGTGCAATACGCAAGAACAATCATTGATACCAATCAAAGTAAGTCAATGATCAAAAGTAGCGCAGGGAAATGTTTGAAAAAAGGCAGGTTTTTAAGATAAGTCCTGATTCTACAATCAAAAAATCTAACGCAGTTATCGAACCATTGAACAAACTAGGATGACCAATGATTGACTGCGATTGGTATTAGAGCAGCAGGAAGGACCAGAAACCAATATTCTCCCTCAGCAAGACGCCACGCGTTCAGAATCATCTGACACATAAAAGGGGTCTGTATCATGCTGAGAAAAGTACCGGGATGCAGAGAAGTCCCAAGGCCGGGCGGCTGTCAGCAAGTCTGTTGCTTCGTATCGTGGCGCAGTCAATCACAAACGGCCTCTGGATGCCATTTGATCTGACAAAAAAAAGCGCCGCAGGTCTCCCCGCGGCGCTGTCTTGGATGGGTTTACCGAACACGTTACAGGTAGTAACGCATACCGAAAATCCACTTATCATCTTCAGGGACATTGATATCGTTGCCGAGATCAAACTGATAACCCGCAAATCCAACGAAGCTTGACGTAAAGTTATATTCCGCCTGCAGCGCCGACTGACTGAAAATGGTGTTGTTATTCTTGTCGTCCTCAACTGATTCGTAGTTCACACTCAGGTTCAGACTATTCGGAAGTGCGTACGCCAGCAGCGCTTCAATCGCAACCGATTCTTCCAGGCCCTGGTTCATGTATTCGTTCATGGCATACACAAGCGCCACGTACAAGCCATCACCGTAGTCACCGTAATTGGCACTGAACATATTCGATTGTGCCGTTTCGTCTAGTGCGCCTGCTTGAAAATCACCTGAGCTGAACGCATAGTTCAGACCAAAGCCCATGATGTCGTAATGCAACAGAAGCTGGAAACGGTCATCATATTCAGTATCCACGCCATTCCAGGTTTCTCCGGTCGTCGTTCCCTGCCAGCCCAAGCCAAAAATCAATTCACCGGCTTCATTCAGGTTGAGCGCATTGAAATAAGAGATCATCCGCTCGGCACGGGCAGTGCCCAGCGGGCCTTGATCGTCGTACAGGAAATCGTTCGCAAAGGCGATAGGCAAATCGGCAATGCCTGCGCCGTCGTAGTATGGCGACCATTGGGTACCAACGACAGTGCGGCCGTAAGTATTATGCGTGACCCCAATGTAACCCAAACGCGTGGTGAAGGTTTCTTCGCCCCCTTCCAGATAATTCAGGGCCCATTCGCCTTTCGCATCTGCGGTATAACCATTCCCGATATCCTGCGTCGCATTCACGTTGATGCGCGGAGAGACTTGCTGTACTTCAGTTTCACCTTCCTCAGAACCGCCTAAGCCGACAGAAACATGACCACCAACGGAGAAGGTGGTGTCCCCTTCATTGTACAACTCGACTGCGACTGCCTGAGATCCATAGAATGCAGCTGCCACTGCAATTGCCAAATGCTTTTTATTCATATCATCTTTCCATCTTTTGTTGTGTTCTTATGCGCCAATAAACAGCGTTATGACAAAAATGTGAACATTTGAAACGAGCAATCAAAAGCGTAGATAAGGAATTCGATAAGTGCATAAAATAGCGACAACAAAATTTTTCAAAACATGTGTTACATCGCATTCGAGACTATTTACCCCGAAATAAATACTTTTGGGGAATTTAGTTCTCCCCAAAGTCGACCGCTGGATTCACCGTATGGTCCGGGGAAAATCCGGTCATGACACAGCGCCCCAATGGTAGAAACACAACCAAAGTCTCGAATTTTCAAAACGTCATCACAAGTGAAGACAGAACGCCCGCAGGGACGCATGTCTGTCAGATGAGAGGGAGAGATTGCAGAAAAGCCAGTTCAATCTGAGACAGTGAACTGGCTTCGATGATGTGAAGATTTTGTCCGGCGACTAGCGTTTTCCCAAAAATGACAGCAGTGATTTCACGGCATACAGGAAGAAAGGAATTGCAATCAATGCCGAACCCAGCGACATCGCGACATAAGTGTAGGCCGTCGTGGTCGTCGTAAATTGAAAAGAGGCAGCAAAATTCTGATAAGCCTGGATGCAGAAGAAAAAGCAGCCGATGGTCGCGATCGTCACGCCCAGTAAGCTTCTGATTTTCGACCAAAGAAATTCATTATTTGCCATGTTATTGTCTTGCATTCGACCTTCTCTCAGCAGCCAAAATAAACGAAACGCTCATGAATAAGGCGGATGTTTTGACGAATGAGTTAAATCAGGGACAAGGGCATCGAACGGATGAGGAAAGGAAAAACTGGAACAGCACCGCCAAAGCCCGGGCTTTCATCTGGTGAACCGGCCGTAAGATTCCGCACAAGTGCCAGACGACACTTGTGCCTTTAGCATCACTCAGATGCAAACCGTCACGTATGCCATACTTGGGGACAAGGTTTGAATCGTGGAGTGAAACTATGTCAGCAGAAACCCCGACAGAAGAAAAACCGCAGCGCCATTCAACAATCCTGATCCCTGTTTTCATTCCCGCCGTGGCCGTCATTTTACTGATGGTCATCGGCACCATCAGTAACCCGACTCTCGCCGGGAAAGTTTTCTCAGAAACCCTGAGCTACGTGACCCAGAGTTTCGGCTGGTTCTATATGTTATCGGTCGCGATCTTTCTGTTTTTTATCGTCACAGTGGCGCTGACCAAATGGGGAGAAATCAAACTCGGGCCCGACCACGCCGAGCCGGAGTACAGTTTTCCGGCCTGGTTCGCCATGCTGTTTTCCGCAGGTTACGGGATCGCCCTGCTGTTCTTTGGCGTGGCCGAACCTGTGCTACACTATGCCTCGCCGCCTGATGGCCCGGCCATGACAGTGGATGCCGCCCGGCAGGCGATGCAGATTGCGTTTTTCCACTGGGGATTTCACATCTGGGCCATTTACGGCCTGGTCGGGCTGACGCTGGCCTATTTCGCCTTTCGTCACGGCCTGCCGTTATCCATGCGCTCGACCCTGTATCCGCTCATCGGCGAAAAAATCCACGGCCCGATTGGCCATACCGTGGATATCTTTGCCATCCTGGGCACCCTGTTCGGGATTGCCACCACACTGGGGCTTTCGGTGGCGCAGATCAATGCCGGGCTCAATTACCTCTGGCCGTCGATACCGGTCAATACCACAGTGCAAATCATTGCGATTGTGGTGATCACCGCACTGGCAATATTCTCTGTGGTTGCCGGGATGGATAAAGGGGTCAAGCGTCTGTCGATCCTGAATATGGTGCTGGCAATATCGCTCATGCTGTTTGTGTTCGCCGTCGGGCCAACCGTCTTCATTCTCAATACTTTCATGCAGAATACCGGCAGTTACCTGAGCAATATTGTCGAACGGACCTTTAACCTTCAGGCGTATACGGCCAGCGACTGGATTGGGAACTGGACCCTGTTTATCTTCGGCTGGACCATAGCCTGGGCCCCTTTTGTCGGGCTCTTCGTGGCGAAAATCAGCCGCGGCCGCACCATCCGCCAGTTTGTGGTCGGGGTGATGGTGGTGCCGACTATCTTCACTTTCCTGTGGTTCTCTGTATTCGGCGATACCGCGCTCCATATGATCATGGTCGAGGGCTACACCCAGCTGATTGAGGAAGTGCAGAACGATCAGGCGATTGCACTGTTCAAGTTACTGGAACAGTTACCCCTGACCTCGATCGTTTCCTTTATTACCGTTCTGCTGATCATCACCTTCTTTGTGACCTCGTCAGACTCCGGTTCACTGGTGATCGACTCGCTGGCTTCCGGCGGCGTTGCCCATACCCCCGCGTGGCAACGGGTCTTCTGGGCATCCATGGAAGGGCTGGTCGCGGCTGTGCTCTTGCTGGCCGGTGGCCTCAGTGCCCTGCAAACGGCGTCCATTGTCAGTGCCCTGCCCTTCGCCATCATCATGCTGATCGCGGCCGTCGGCATGTGGCGGGCACTGGTGATTGAAAGCCATCACAGTCAGAGTCTGGAGCAGCACGTGCAATCCCGATCGCGCCAGAGCGGCGGAAAAACCGGACCGGGCTACTGGAAAAAACGTCTGGCCAACATTGTCGACTTCCCCGGACGCGAAGAAGTCTCCGGTTTTATTCAGAAGACAGTCTACCCAAGCATGCAGAAAGTAGAGCAGGAGCTTGAGCAGCAAGGCTGGGTGGCCGAAGTCATTTATGATGACGAGCAAGGCCGGGCCAAGTTTGAGGTGTATCAGGAAGGGAAGCTGGAATTTCTGTACGAAGTCAGACTGAGAGGCTACCTGCTGCCTGATTTTGCCTTCCCGGAAACCGATCATGATCCGGAAGATCCGGAGCATTATTACCGGGCAGAAGTCTTCCTGCGCCGCGGCGGCCGGGCTTATGATGTTTACGGCTATGAACAGCAGGATATTATTTCCGACATTCTGGATCAGTTTGAAAACTACCTGCATTTTCTGCACGTCTCGCCCGGCATCCTGCCGTGGAACATGGAAGAAGAAGAAAACGACGAGCAGCAGCAGGCAAAAGAGTAATCAAAGCCGCCCTCTCACTGAGAGGGCGCCTTCCCTTAGTTTTCCCAGCGTGCTCCGTAAGCGGCACTGTAGTCGGGTGTCGGGATCGACGCGTGTAAGCCCGCCGTGGCCTTCAGCGGGCCAACCACAGTCCGGTACGGAATAAATCCGGCCCACACCGGCAAATCCAGATCAGCCGGATCGTCGCCCACCTCTTTATTGCTGATTTTCACCGAAGCTTCATTCAGCGGCATCCGCAGTACAGTGGTCGCCGCCAGCTCTTTTGGGTTGCTCAGCCGGATAGCCTGCGTTCTTCCGGGGGCAATCTGCTCGACAAAATGGTTCAGCACCTGATCTTTTTCAGCCTTGTCCTCTATCACCTCAAACTGGCCGAACACCACAGCCGAACGGTAATGCGCACTGTGATTGAACGCCGACCGCGCCAGCACCCAGCCATCGAACAGCGTAAAGGTTAAACAGGTTTGCGCCGCCTGCTTGAGTGTGCGCAGCAAACGGCTGTTGTTGGCGCCGTGAATATAAACAAAATCCCCCACCCGCCACGCCAGCATCGGGATCACCACAGGCCCTTGCGCTTCCTGAATCGCCACATGCGCCACCAGGCATTCATCAATGATCTGATACAGTTTTTCCTGTTCGAACACCGCCTTGTGGGCCCCTTTTTTGATTTCTGTTCTCTTACTTGTCGATAGCATCACTGTCCCTGCTGTCATTGCGTCTCACATGATTCTGCAAATGTACCGGCAAACCGGTATGATTTTCAGAGCCAGTTTTATCAAAATGACTGGACCAGTTAGACCTGTGAAAATCTTCAGAATATGGTCACGTCACAAGGACGAGTCATGCTGCATGGCGCAAACTGAGCTATCTTCCTATCAGAGCGAAATGTTCGTCGTATCAACGCCATCGGCTTTACAGGACAAGACACTATGAAAAAAATCCCCCTTCAAGTTGTCGCATTGCTTGGCGCGCTATCCTGTTTTGGTTCGGTCAATGCGGCAGAAACAAGAACTCCTCTCGCTCCGCTTCCCTCACTCGACGATTTTACAGATGGTGATGGTTGGGGGGTTGGGCTTGGGCTCAGCATTGAATATGAGTCGGCTTATGAGGGCTCAGACGAGTTTGAGCTTGAGGTCGAGCCGGCTGTGGGAGTGCAGTGGCGAACTGGCGACCATCTTTTTTACTGGTCCGGTCTGGCCATTGGCTGGCGAACTTTGGTGAAGGATAACTGGTTGGTTCAAACGGCTTTAGGTTACGAGGAAGGCCGTGAAGAAGGTGATTCAGAAGATGGCCGGCTGGATGGGTTAGGCGAATCGGATTCTGGGGGCACATTGCTGCTGGAAACGCGCTATGCCCTTGCAGAAGACTGGCGTTACTTTTTAGATGGTCGCGTATTAACAGGAGAAATTGGTACCCTCGGGATTTTCGGCGCAGGCACTTGTCTGGCTTGCCAGCCTAACGGTACTGGCTGGGAATTAGGCGCTGTGGTCACTTTCCACGATGGTAAGCTCGCCAACCGGGACTTTGGTATCAACACACAGCAATCCATCAATTCAGGCCTTCCGGAAACCGATGTGGATAGCGGGTACAGATCAACGGGTGTGAATGTGAACTACCGGAATTACTTGAACGAGAACTGGCAGGTCTTCGGTGAGGCGCTTTATGAAGTCTATGGGAGTGACGTGAGCGACAGCCCAATCTCCCGAAATAATTACGAAGCGGAAATCGGTGTTGGCTTCATTTATGTGTTTTGATATGTCGTAATATGGCGCCAAGAGGTCAAACTCTGATCATCAATGGGCATAAAGAGGTGGACTGAACTTGGCTTTGTTGTCTCCAACACTGATAGAAACCGGCGATCTGTCGCTCACTGGCGGTTCGGGTACGCACCAGGAGCGGCTCTTTCACGCGATCCGCGACAAAATTGTCGGCAGTTTGTGGCCAATGGGCGGGAAATTGCCGTCAACGCGCAAACTGGCTGATGAGTTATCCCTGAGCCGCAATACTGTCACGGCGGCCTATGAACAACTGGTCGCCGAGGGCTACATCGAAAGCCGGGTGGGCTCGGGGTTTTACGTGTCGGTTGATCTGCCGGAACACTATCTGACGGCGCAACCGCCGCGGGCCGACCGCAAGCCGCCAGCCGCCGCGCAAGCCTTGGCTCTGAACGCCCCTTTTGCACCCGGTGTGCCGGATCTGGCCGCCTTTCCCGCAGCCAAATGGCAAAGCTTGTTGCAGCGCCACGCTGGTCGGCAGTCTCTGATGGGAAATCAGGATCTTCAGGGGTTAGCTGTGCTGCGTCAGGCGCTGTCGGATTATCTGGCGACCAGTCGATCGGTGCACTGCAATCCCGACCGGATCATTATTACTGCCGGAGCGCAGCAGGCGCTGTCACTGGCACTGCTGGCAACACTCAGGCGGGATGACCGAATCCTGATGGAGCAGCCCGGCTATAAGCAGATGCGCAAGATCATCGATTGGCAAGGTTATCAGTTACAAGCGCTCAGCATAGAACCATATCAGGGGCTGGACGTTCACTCCGTCCTGAACAGTGAGGCTGAGGCGCTCTATCTCACCCCCAGTAATCAATACCCGATGGGCACAACCCTGAACACAGAGCAGCGGCTGAAGCTGATTGACTGGGCAGTTCAGGGTAAACACTGGATCATCGAAGATGACTACGACAGCGAATTTCAGTTTGCCCACCGGCCTTATACCAGTCTGCAGGGGCTGGCCGGTCAGATGGGCTGTGATGATCAGATCCTCTATGTCGGCTCGTTCAGCAAGGTCATGTTCAACAGCCTGCGGCTGGGCTATCTGGTGGTGCCGGAATCGCTGGTTGAGCGGTGTCTGATGATCAAAGATGCGCTGACCGGCGACACCCAAGCACACACGCAGGCCGCACTGGCCGATTTTATTCAGGAAGGCGATTTGCTGCGCCATATCCGCAAAATGCGTCGGCTTTACAAAGACAAACACCGCTTGATGCTGGATGCCATCAGCCGCTTTTTCGGGGATCAGGTTGACGTGATCAGCCAGCCAGCCGGACTGCACATCACGCTCAGGTGGCAGGGCGGGATCAGTGAAGATGACTGGGCGCAGCAGGCAGAAGCCGCCGGGATCGTGCTGCGACCCATGAGTGACTACGAGCACCCGGCACACCGCACCAGAGACTGGCAAGGTGCGGTGCTCGGCTTTGGCAATGTGGCGTCCGATGCCATCGACCCGCTGATTGCCCGTTTGGCCACGCTGTTTCATCGCCAGCTATAACGAACAATCCCACCGGTATCAGCGCAGCTGATCGCCGCGATACTGGATCCGGCCTTGCGGCCCGACATCAATCTGATACGGCGTGGCATGGACGCCATAGGCTTTGTACAGCGCATTGTCCGTATCAAAGATCAGCGGCGCCGTCAGACCAAATTTTTCCGCAAAACCCGCGGCAATCCCAGCATCAATATAATAGCCACTGATCACGCCCACCCACTGACGGGAAGGATCCGTGGCCACCTGATCCTGCCAGGCCGCCAGTTTTGCCTCACATCCGGGGAAGTGCGGCATCGGGCACAGGGCATCCACAAAGACCAGAGAGACGGGTTGCTTGCCTTTGCTCTGTTGCAATAATTCCTTCAGCGACACCGTCTGATCAGAGAGGGTCTGGCGCTCAAACCGGGGCGCCTCAGCACCGACCTGCGGCACCACATATGGTGCAGGCTTTTTCGCTGGCTGACGCGTCATACTTTCAGATTCCGCTGGTGGCCGGACGACTTTCCAGGCATCGGTTTCTGCATCCCGTTTCGGGGGCGCTTCAGCCTTTTTTTCTGGGTTCAGATAAGCCAGCAAGGCCTCATTCCCGCCCGAAAACACCACTTTGCCGTGCTCAATCAGCACATGTGCCGGGGTTTGCCAGAAGCCGAACTGCTTGAGCAGCGTTTGCTGAGGATCCAGCACCAGCGGTGCGACTTGCGGGTAATAACTCTGAAATTCCTGCAGTTGCGCGCGCGTCACATTAAACTCCGGCTGGATCCAGATCTGCTGAGTGGATTGCCGGAATGATGCCGGTAACTGAGCGACAAAGGTTTCTGCCCCCTCACCGGCATAACTGGTCCAGATATCCAGAAACACCAGATGAGTCCGGGTCTGATCAGACAGCGCGATCGGCTTGCCCGCGATCGTTTGCTGCTGTTCCAGCAAAGCCACACTCGATTCAGCCTGAGCAACGGCCGGGTTCAGCAGGCACGCCAGCACAGAGAAAGTGTATAAAAAATTGACTCGTTTCATGCGTTCATCCTCTCATTTCCATTCGTAGAACACTTCACTGCTGAGCCCATTGCTCAATGATCTGATCCAGCTGATCCGTCGCCAGAAAAGTGCGGTAGGCAATGTTGCCGTCCTTATCGATCAGAATATGGTGCGGTGTGCCCACGACCTGATACTTCTGGGTAATCACCCCATTGGCATCAAAAATGGTGGAAATCTCATACCCTTCCTGATGAAAAAACTGCTGAATATGGGCCACCGAATCATTGAAGCCCACATTGACCGAAATCACCTTGATCTTGTCGCCAAACCGCTCGTCAATGGCATTCAGATGCGGCATCTCCGCCTTGCAGAAGCTGCACCAGGTCGCCCAGAATTTGAGATATACCGGCTGCTTGCCCAGATAATCCGCCAGGTTAAATGCCTGCCCCGACACCGTTGTTGCCGTAAACAAGGGTGCCGTTTGCGCCGTCTCTGCGGCTTGCACGGCAGGCAGCGACAATGCCAAAGCCATGACCATGGCTTGCCAGCCTTTGTGAAACAAAACAGAAGTTTTCATATGATCTCCATTGATATGAGCTGAAAGAAAAAGAAGGTTCCGGCCCCGGCCATGATCAGAGCCATCAGCCCTTTCACCCGATTCATCCACTGACCGGATCGTGGCAGTGAGGTCAGTAATCCGCTGAAGGTGCCCGCCAGCACCAGCAGGGCACTCATGCCCAGCGCGAACACAAACATCAGCAAAGCAGCCCAGTACGCATTTCCGGCAGACGCCACGTACATCAGCAGCATGCCCAGAACCGGCGAGGTACAGGGCGCCATCACCAGCCCCGAACAGGCACCGGCCAGAAACGTACCGAGCACCGGATGACGAACCAGCCGCGGCAGGGGCAGGTTGAGCGACAGACCGGGCAAGCGAAGCCACCCCAGCATCCAGGCCGCCATCGCAAAGCAGAATGCGCCCATCAGCAGCAGCGTGAGCGGATGCGTAGCCACCACGCCAAACAATTGGCCTGTGGTCGCCGCCAGTACGCCCAGCAGGGCATACACCACCGCCAGACCCACCACATAACTGAGGGAGAGTAAAAAGGACTGTCTGCGGCCACGGGCCTGACTGCCGACCACAGAAACAGTGATCGGCAACATGGGGTACACACAGGGAGTCAGGCTGGTCAACAGCCCCGCCAGGAAGACTGCGCCAACAATCCACAGCCCGAATTGCTGGCTAAAAAGCGCAGCCTGAATTGCAGTTTCCATCAAAGGTCACATCCGTTGTCGTGAAAGATGCAACCGTTATATCGGACAATTGAAAATGCGTTCTCAAATCGACCTAAAATGGCGGTAAAATCGACATCAAATCAAGATAAAGCATCTGAAATCAACGAGTTAAAACCCAAGCTTAATCGCTTTATCTGATTGATTTCAGACGGGTTGTCCGTACAATGAAGCTTCAGAATTTCAGACGCAACCGGACACTTTATGGCCAGCTATCAGTTTGCTGCATTTACGTTTGACGCCGACACCGGCCAACTGCTTCACCAGACGCCGACGGGTCAGACCGAAACCTATCTGCGCCATAAAGTGTCCCTGCTCCTGACGTATTTACTGACCCATCCGGATCAGGTGCTCGCCAAAGACACCCTGCTGGAGGCACTGTGGGATCACAGTGAATACCGGGAAAACTCCCTGACACAAAGCATTCGTGAACTCAGAAAAGCGCTGGGCGACAATGCCCAGAATCCGCACTTTATCCGCACTTTTCCGCAGCGGGGCTATCAGTGGATCTGCCCGGTTCATGCGCTGGAGCCACAGGAGCCAGTCACGCAACCACCCGCGCGACCGCCCGCAGAAAAACAGCCGACGCCGCCTGTCACGCCCCCCCGACGCTTTGCCAGACCGCTCCTGCTTTCAGGCCTTGTTGCTGCGCTGCTGTTCGTCGCCGGTTTCTGGCTGGTTCACCATCCCTGGCCTTTGCCCGCACCTGACGCGCAGCAGGAAACCGCCCGGCACAATACCGGGCTGGTGGTCTTTCCGATGATCAATGACACCGGAAAAGCGGAATTCGACTGGGTGCAGCTCGGGCTGGCCGACATGCTGTCGGTACAGCTCAATCAGCGCAATACCCTCACAGTGATCCCGCCGGCACTCGCCAAAGCCTGGCTCTTGGATGCGGAACTGAGCTGGCCAGCCCTGCCGGCACAGATCCGGACACTGCTCCGGCAACGGGGTTATGAAGCCGCCCTGTTTTCAAGTGTCCGGTTGCACAATCAACAGCAATTGCTGACCTTTCAGGTCATTTATGCCGATGGCCGGACGCAGCAGGGCAGCATGACCTATCCGCAGCTGGCCGCGGCCATGCATTCGGTCAGCCACCAGCTCCAGCGACTGCTCCAGCCCGGCCAGCCTCAGGAGAAACCGCAGTCCTCCCCGGCCATCGCGGTGCAAACGCTGGCACAGGGGCGCTCATTGCTACAGACTCAAGGCGCACAGGCAGCCCGGAAATATTTTGAAGCGGCCCACATTCTGGAACCGGATAATCTGTGGACGCAGATCCAACTGGCAGGCACGGAGGTGCTGCTGGGCCAATGGCAACAGGCATCACATCGGCTGGAGTCTCTGCCAGACACGCAGCGCCACAAAGACCCGGCCCTGTCTGCCGCACAGCATTACTGGCTCGGTGAGCTGAGTTACCGCCGTGGCGCGCCGGACGCTGCTGCGCTGGCCGCCGAAGCCGTCCGGGCCGCAACGCAGGCCAATGCGTCGCAACTGCTGATTCAGGCGTATCAGTTACAGGCTCAGATGGCATGGAATGAGATGGACTGGCATCGCCACCAGCGTTTGACCGAACAGCTGATTGCCCTGCTGGGCACCGGACAGGCGCTGCGACAGGATGCCGATCAGCAATTTTATCTGGGTCGCCCGGCCAGTGTGGGTCTGGAAAGAAGCCCCGGCAATGATTTGGCAGCCAATCAGGTGCGCCTATTCAAGGCACTGAATTTTTACCGCCAGCTCAATGATCGGCCGCGACAGGCGGCCACCTTGCTGGCAATTGCCCAGAATGATCAGATCGAGCCGCCCATCCGTGAATCGTCCCTCAGTGATGCGATTGCCCTGTATCGTGAACTCGGCCAGCCATATGAGCTCGCCCTCGCGTTGATCTATCAGGGGTTTTATCTGATGCAGACCCATCAGGGCGAGGCGGCTGAAGGTTATTTTGCAGAAGCCAGAACTCTGGCGGAACAGCTTGGCGCGCAGCGGTTGTTCCTCGACAGTGAATTTTACCTGGCCTTTGCAGCCATGGATCAGGGGCTCGATTTGCAATGGTTGGGGAAACATCCGCAGCAGTCGCATCATCTGGTGCGGGCGGATCAGGCATTTACGGCACTGTTGAAAAAAGAAGGCGTTTCCCCCCTGTTACAGGCCAATATTGCCTTATTTCAGGGCTGGATCGCGACCGATCAGCACCAGACAGCACTGGCGATACAACATCTGGAACGGGCTGGACGCATGGCGAAAGAACTCAATCTGCCGCTGACCCAGAGCTATGTCCGCTACAGTAGAATGCGTATTCATTTAGAACAGGGGGATTATGCCGCGGCCCTCGCAGTAGGAACCAGCCGACCAATCACACGGCTGGAAGCCATTTACACGGCGCGGGCCCAGTATGAACTGGGGCATCCCGAGCGGGCGCTAACCACGCTGGCCCAGTTTCAGGCCGACTTTCCCGAGCAATGGCAGCCTGAAGACTCGCAGCGCCAGCAACAATACCAGCTGGCTTTACAGGGCAATGCTGTTGCCCTCCCGGCGGAGCCGAAAGCACACCTCGTTTACTGCGAGAGCAGCTGGCTGTAAGGGGTTGGGCGCCAGCCACGCCTGAATGTATATGCTCTTGGACGAATTAGCCCGGACGCCGGAAACTCACCGGGACGGTCAGAGTCAGGCGCTCTCCTGCCAGACTGTCCGGTGGCAGCGGCAGTGGCTCTGCCCTGCGTACCATGGCCTGCGCTTCATTATCTAACACACGGGTTCCGCTGGATTTCACCAGTGTCACCGACAGCACATGACCCTGCCGATCCATCGTGAAAGCCACGACCGGGACGCCCTGACGGCCAAATCGCCTGGCCTGACGGGGAAATTGTTTATGTTGCTCCAGATGCGCATGCAACAAACGTTGCCAGGTCAGCTTTTGCTGCGCCCCCTGCGGATTCAGTTGGCCTTGCATGGGCGCGGCAATTGTCTCGGCCTTTTCTGGCGCTTTCACACCTTTCGGCGCACTGGCGGCCTGCGCAGCAGAAGCCATCTTTGCACTCGCCGCTGATTCTGGCACTGGGTCTTGCATCGTTTCCGGTAACGGTTCAGGAACCGGCTTCACTTGCTGTTTCAAGGATGCCACCTGAGTTTGCCCGGTTAATTTTTCCGGCGGCTTGGAGTCATGCGCTTCCTGAACAGTTTCCTGAACAGGTTCCTGAACAGTTTCCTGAACAGATTCCTGAACAGATTTCTCGGTGGGATTGGCCAGAGCCGTGTCTGTCGGCTCCGCTTGCGCACGAAACGGTGATGCCGATGCTGCAACAGGCAACGCGACAGGGTCCTGACGGGGGGATTTGGCAACGGGTTTGCTGTGCGGCGCGTCCGGCTGTGATGCCATTTCAACCGGCTTTGCAGGTGTCTGCTGTGATTTCTGCTTCGCAGGCGGCAATTCACTCGCATCCTCTTCTGGCGAGGCCAGTGGCATCACCAGCGACACCACCACAGGCGCAGCAGCCGGTGCCGCTGGTGACACAGAAACAGAAGGTTTCCACCCGTACACTGCCATCGCACCGCCATGGAGCAACAGGCTGGCAGCAATGCCCGTCAGCACCCATCGACGGCTGGCGTCCCCTCTGGACTGACCGCTGTCGTATCCGGCCAGATCACTCATGAAGTCTGTCCTTTCAGTTGTTCAAGGCCAATCAGCGCAATGTGGAGATATCCGGCCTGCCCGAGGGCATTCATGACCTGCATCAGCTGCGCGTAAGTCAGCGACTGATCCGCGCGCAGATAAATACGCTGTTGCTTGTCCGGCAGCGTCGCGGCCATCGCATCCGCCAGTGCAGCCAAGGGGACGGTTGTCTCCTCGCCCAGGGTCAGCGTCATATCTTTCTGAATGGTCAGGTAAAAAGGTTTGTCTGGCATGGGTTGCGGCGCTGCGGCCGCGCTGGGCAGATCCACCGGTACACTCACGGTCGACAACGGCGCCGCCACCATGAAAATAATCAGCAACACCAGCATGACATCAATGAATGGGGTGACATTAATGTCATGGTTTTCAACCAGCTCGTCGCTGTCTTGCGGGGTTTGAAACGCCATCATTCACCCCGCTTTCTGCATCGGCTGCGGTGCAGCCGTCTGTACATCCGCGGAAGATTGGCGATCCAGATCCCGGCTGATCAGCACCAGAATGGCGACGGAAATATCCGCCAGCAGCGCTTTATAACCCTGAATGACACGGGTGAAATGGTTGTAAATCACCACAGCCGGGATCGCGGCCACTAAGCCAATGGCCGTCGCCAGTAAGGCTTCGGCAATCCCGGGGGCAACCACAGCCAGATTGGTGGTTTTGGTCTCGGCAATCCCGATAAACGCATTCATGATGCCCCACACCGTGCCAAAGAGTCCGACAAACGGGGCCACGGAACCGACGGTCGCCAGGATCCCCGTTCCCTGATTCATCTGGCGTCCGGCCGAAGCCTGCACCCGATCCAGCCGGGCCTGAACCCGTTCCTTAATCCCATGATCACTGGCCGCCCCGTGACCAGACAAGACCAGTTCATGCCGGGCGGCATGGAGCAGCGCCATGCCCATCCCTTTGCCGGTTTGCGTGTGGTCCGCCCCGGCTTCCAGCGTGTCTGCAGCAACCAGCGTCCGCAGGATCCGGCGCGCATGGCGGTTCGCCGTGACAATCTGTAACTGCTTCGCAACGCCCATCGCCCAGGTCAGCACAGACGCCACCAGCAACAGAATCATCACAGATTTCACCACCCAGTCCGCTGCCTGATACATCCCCATGGGAGACAAATCCATGTCCGCATGGGTCTGTGCCGGATGGGCCATGTCAGGCTGCACGGCTTCTGACGGTATCCTTTGTGGTGATTGCTTTTCTGATAGCGCCGCTTCGCTCCCCGGCAGGTCCGCAGGCGCATCCAACGTCCGGGCTTCCTCAGATACTGGCCCCGCAGTATCTGAGCTCTGTGCAGCAGTCGGCACGGTTTCCGCCTGTGCAACACTCTGACAAGACCACACCATGCCCGCGAAAATCATCACGGCTATCCGGAGACGCATCGGTCCTGCGATCCATCCAAATCTCTGATTCATATCCCTTTCCACTCTGATTTTTTCCAGTTCATCAGACGTGACAAAACACGCCCGGAAAAACGCTCCTATGAGAGATACCGAACGAGCACACCAAATCCGTAATCCAATCACGAATTTTTTTCAGCATGGGGTGGATGGGGTCAGAAACGCTTTTCGATTTTGAGGCTCACCTCGCTTTGCTCGTAGCTGTACAACCAGTTCACATTGCTGTGCACCCGGCTGTGCGCCAATGTCAGAATCGGCGTCAGGTCCCAGAAACTCAGCCCGGTCAAACGGGTTTCCAGAGTGTAACTCTGCTCATCATCCTTTCGCGTTGCTGCCAGCAATGGACTGTAAGCCTGATATTCCCGCTGGCGGAACGAGGTGAAAAGTGAGGTCTCAATCCCCATCGCCCAAGCGCGCTGAACACCGAGACGGACACCAGCCATCTGATAGGCGTACACCGCTTCATCGGTGCGTTTGTCCGTCCAGTCCAGCCCGCCAAACAACAGCCATTGGCCGGGGAACTGATGCCAGAACGTGGCATAACCGGCGTACTGCCAGCCCGACTGAAAATCCAGACCGTCGGGCAAAAATCGCAGATCTTTCGCTTCAGCCTCCAGCTTAAAAGCCGTGGCTGCCGAATAGAGGTACAGCCCGCTCAACTTGCCGCCCCAGGCCTGATACAAAGCGTCATTTCCCTGTGTCCGGTATTCAAACAACGGTGCTGCCAGCCACTGGTAATCCGCCGTGTAATAGCTATAACCCAGATAAGTCAGCAGGGTATACTCGTTGTACTGGCTGTTGTGAATGTAATTATCGCCATAGGCCAGTCCCAGAAAACTGATGCCATGATGGCCACTCAGAGAAATACGTTTGTTGAGGCTGGCTTCAAACGTGGTGCCGTATGCCGATTCGGCTGTCGGGGTTTTGCGCTCCACCAGACATTCACCGTTCGGCATCAGCAGTAAGCAGGTGTAACTTTCTGAAGAAAGGTTCAGGTTATTGTTGTAACCGGGTCCGAAGGAAACAGCCCCCTGCCAGCTATCCCGGTAAACCAGCGCCTGCGTAAAAGCGTCGACGGTGTTGAGTACACCTTGTGCTTTGGGATCTTGGATCGGCAGCGAGGCCCGGATCTGCTCAAACAGCTTCAGCGCATCCCGGTTTTTATGATTTTCGAACAACACCCGCGCCAGTTCGAGCTGACCCGGCAGAAAATCCGACTGTTGCTGCAAAAGCGCCCGGTAAGACTGCTCTGCCTGCACCAGATCCCCGTCGGCTCGCGCCAGCGCACCCCGGGCATAGTGCACCAGCATCATGTCATGACCGGGCAGCGCCAGATAGCGGGTCAGAAAGCCACGGGCCGCGATCCATCGCCGGGCTTTGAGCGACAGATAAATCGCCTGACCCAGCGCATTGAGATTGTCATCCACCTGATACACCTGCCCGTCGATCACCAGTGCTTCGGCATCTTCCCTGGCCTGTTCAGCCTCCAGCAGGCGTTGTTCTTTTTCTCTGGCCTGCAAAGCTGTGCTCTGCTCCAGACGCAGGTTGGTGTCCTGATCGGCGTGGGCAATCGGCGTAAAAAATAAAAAATAGAGAATGGCCAGAGCGGCGCAGGACCGCAGACGACCCGGATACATCATCAACATGCTAAAACCTGATGGCGATACAACAAAAAAACAGGAGCAGTGCATACTGCTCCTGTTGCGCTCAGTCGGATCGGAAGCGACCCGTCATCTGATGATCACTGCTTGGTGCCGCCAAAGGCAGTATCCAGCGCTTTGGCATTGCCGGAAAACTGTGCGATACCGGCCAGCGCTGCAGCATTGTTGCCGAAGAAATGACCTTTGGCGATACCACTGACAGGGCCCACTGTGGCTGTGCCGTTAAAGGCAGCGGTGGCACTGTTGATTGACGCGTTCACACCCAGGGTATACTGGCTGTTGGCAATCGATCCGCTCAGGGTATTGCTGGTGAAATTCGCCGTAAAGGTACCGTTCAGATCGTTGCTGCCGGAGAACTTATTCACCCCTTTCACCGCATAAGTTGCTGTGCCGCTGGTCGGCAGTGTGGTGCCCGTGGTATCGCCGACATAATAAACCGTCCGATCGGTATCGCTGCTGATATCGCTGGCCCACTCACCGAACCACACATCACCGGCCCCCACTTTGGCAAAGTTGAACTGGCCCATGCCGGAATGGCCGCCGCTCAGCACATTGACGCCGTTCTGAACGCTGCTGTAATTTTTCAGGGCCTGAAAATCGACTTTCTGCGTCGTCGAACCCAGAGAAGCAGCACCGATACCGGCACGGCCTGCGACGTGCGGCCCTCCGTTGACATTGGATTCACCCACCTCAACATGGGTGTTGTAACTCTGAGTTCCGACAAAATTGGCTTGGGCAGCGCCGCTGATGCAGGCAGAAAGTACAGCAATCGTCATAACAACTTTTTTCATTTTTACATATCCTTATTGAAGTTTGAGTTGGCTCTGAAAGGCAACATGTGATTGCCTTCATTTGCTATACCGAACCACACGCCCAAACCCGTAAATGGAATCGCAATTTTTTATGATCAGAAATTGACCTGCAGCTTCACTTTCACCGTCCGCCCCGGGGCAGGCACGCTGGAGCGCACTAAAGGATCGATGTAATAGAGATCTGTGAGGTTGGTGCCGATCACTTCCAGTGCCAGCGTCTCATTGAAGCGATACTGGGCATAGGCATCAAAGGTCAGCGCATCATCCCGTGCCAGCTCTTCTTCATTTTTACTGCCCGGGATATAGATCGTGCGCAGACCGGTTTCCATCCGGCGATTGAAGAAACGCCCGCCAATATTCAGGTTGACCGAATATTCCGGGATCGCCTGATCCGTCAGATAGCCGCCTTCAAACCCGGCATGGACACAATCAGCAACGGAGCCGTTAAAGTCGGCCAGGATAGCCAGGCTCTCATCACAGACCTCATTGTTGAGCATGTAAGAGAGGCTGAGATCAGAGAAGAAGCCGCCGTTGTCATAACGACTCTGAAACTCCAGTCCCTCCAGCGTTTGCTGATCAATGTTATAAAAACGCAGCAAGTTGCCGGAGCGCTCAATCACATCCTTGGTCTGGTGATGGAAATAGGTCAGTTTCAGATCGGCCTGGTCAAAATTCTGAACAAAGGCGACTTCATGGTTGTAAGCATGCTCCGGCTTTAAACCGCTGTACGGGTTCTCATTGGCAGAAAAACCCAAGGTACTTTCAAACATGCTGGGGAAGCGAACCGCTTCGGTGTAACGGTAATACATCCGGCTGGTATCGGTGAACATGACAGTGGCGGACAGGGCCGGCACCCAGGCACTGCCTTTCTTTTTGCCACCTGAGATTTGCTTGTCGTACGCCGCCACAGGCGCACCATGACTTCTGCAGGAGCCTTCGATGTAGTTGTCTTTCTCCTGCCGGGCAATGACACAGGGGTTATTACTGCGGCTGTAACGCCCTTTGCCATCATGCAGCCATTCATTATCCTGGTGTTCGACTTCATAAGTGGGCTGCCGGGCTTCCGCATACATTGCCGCCTCTTCTTCCGGCGTCAGTGGCGGCTTGCCGAAAATACTGTTGACGAAATTCGTGGTCTCAATTTCCTTTGCCACCCCAGCCACTTTCTGTTCAATCTCTTCCGGGGTGTATTTCTCCACTGTTTTATAAGCCAGCAACATCCCTTTGTCGGCAGAATGCTCTTGGGTAAAACGGCTGTCGCCCGCCGCGATCCTATCCGACAGAAAGTCATCAATCGCCCAGTAGTTCTTGTAACTGGCACCTGCGGTGAAACGCAGAAAATCGACCGGTTGCCACTGAAAGTTGAACTGGCCTTCATACTCCTGACGTCGGCCTTCCCGCGGCCAGTGCCGCCAGCCATCAATAGTGCCGCGGTATTCATCATCGGAACGTAATTTGTGGTACTGGTAGCGCCCGGCCAGCGTCAGTCCCAGCGTATCCGTCAGCCACATCTGATTACTGAGATCGAAGCCGATCCGGCTGTCTTTGGCATGGGTCGCAGCTGTGTTGCGCAGGATAGAGCTTGCACCTGGCTCCGGCTCTGCCACATCGACACGATTGGCATAGTTGGGAAAACCACCGGCGGTGTTGGTATCACTGACGGTATAAGTGGTCCACAGGTTCGAGGTGAGGTGGATATAGGGATTGTCCGGCTGCCAGGCATAACGGATATTGTAAGCCTGAGATTCAACATGGCTCAACGGCCACTGAGCCATTTCGCCATTGCTGCCGATGTTGCCGGAACGGCTGGCCATGATTTCCCCGTAACGGGCATCGGTATAGCGGGCACCAAATTCCAGCGTTTGTTGATCCGCCAGATTGAACTTGGCTTTCAGCAGATAAGATTCCAGCTCACTGGAGGTATTGGGCACTTCATACCCAGGTTTCTGACGCCTGGCGAGTGAACGCGGGTTAATCCGGGTCATCAAAAATTCAGACTCATTGGGATGATTGTAAAAATCCGCATTCCGGGTGCCGCTGAAATAATTCCCTTTATTGCGATAGGCATAGGCGGCGAGTAACTCATAATTCTCTTTTTTCGCCGCCAGCGCCAGCCGGTAAGCATAATCTTCACCGGCGAACGGATTGTGCTCCTTATCGTTGCTCATCACTTTCCACAGCGACGGGTCGCCATACGGATACTCCGGATTATCCTGCGGAAAGCCGGGGACATTGCGGTAATCCTGCCCGGTCAGCAAGACAGGATCTCGGGGCGCGATGGCATTGTTACTGCCTTCCATCACGATTTCACCGCCAAAGGTTTCGCCTTCCTTCAGAATATCTGACGCAGAAATCGTATTGACCACCACAGCACCACCAACCGATGAATGCACATTCGGTGTGAGTGACGGGCCTTTGAGCACCTGAATCCCGCCGACCAGATTAGGATCGATATAGTTCCGGTTTGACACCCCGCGGTAACCGCGCCAGACCGTCAGATCCTGCTCGGTTCCGTCAATCGACAATGGCACCCGGCCCGGTCCCTGAACCCCGCGAATACTGGGATCAACCCCGCCACCATTTCGGGCATCACCGCTGTATACATTGAGCATCCCTTTGAACATATCTGCGGCATCTTTGCCTTTGTATCGCTCAATTTCATCTTTGCCGGAATAAACCGTCGAGACGTCTTCGTCGTAGACCGCAAACTCACCCACTTCATCACGGGTCAGCCCGCCGGACTCCCCATAAGAGACACTGATGGTATCCAGAGTCATGGCGTTTTCATTCGAAGCAATCTGATATGAGCCGTCTGTCTGCGGGGTGGCATTCAGTCCGGTACTGACCAGCAGCAATTCAAGCGCATGATCCGGCGTGAAGCTGCCATGCAGACCCTCGCTTCGCAGCCCCTGCGATAAGCGGGCGTCGAGATGCAGGGTCAGATTTGACTGCAACGCAAACTGCGTCAATGCGGCGTCGAGATCGCCAACGGGAATATCATATTGTTGTTCTGTGGACTCGGCGAAAACGACGCCGGGAAACAGGGTCACTGCCAGACCCAAATGAGCCTTGAGCAGCAACGCAATAAAATTGGGCTGAACCTTGTGATGCACTGTGATTTCCTTCTCAAATTTTTTGTTCTTGCCTTCGTACACCGCACGCGCGGGAGAAACCCGTAAACCCAGCGGTGCACAGATGACAATTTCGCTACAGTGTTCACAAAATTAAGCGGCTGGTGCAGGAACCACAGACACCCAGTACCGGGTAAAGAAGCGCACCTGAATCGGCAGGATTTGTTCCAGTTGCCGAAGCACCTGGTCGATCTGATTCAGATCAAACACACCGGTCACGGACAGGCTGGCCAGTGCGGGATCGATGCTCAGCATCCCCTGACGATAGCGGGAGAGTTCATCCAACAGCACTGTCAGTGGCATCTGTTGCGCCACCAGCCGACGCGAGACCCAACTGGCGTCATACTGCGGCAAGGGTTGAACGGCACCGACAGCGGTCGCCGAAAAATCCGCCCACTCTCCGGCTGCGAGCACCAGCGCTTGCGCAGATTCGCGCGGTGCCAGCCGGACCTGACCTTCCTGGACTTTGACGACCGTACTGTCATCCAACTGGCGAACCGTGTACCGGGTGCCGAGCGGCGTCACCTGTCCCTGAGCACTGCTGAAATGAAACGGTGTCTGGTGATGTCCGGTGGTGACCATCACTTCCCCCTGCGTCAACGTGAGCTGGCGGGCCTGCGGTGTGATATCCACATAAATTTCGGTGTCCGTATTCAGCACCAGCGCCGTGCCATCGTTCAGCGTCAGTGACCGGATTTCACCCACTGCCGTTGCGTATCGGTGCCCGGGCGGCAGGGACTGCTGGCCGTCAAGCGTCCAACCGCCCGTTAGCAAGCCAACCCCAGCAATGACTGAAAGCAAACGGCGTCGGCTGAGTCCACGGCGGGTCATCAGGATCCGACGACTGGCAGCGTGCTGGGGTAAAGCGGAAAATTGTGTCTGAAGTTGGTTCAACTGCTGCCAGGCCGATTCATTATCGGGATGATCCAAGCGCCAGGCATCAAACGCCTTTTTATCAGCCTCACTCACATCATCCGCCCACAGCCGCGCCATCCAGCTGGATGCCTGACGAATGACTTCCCCCGAGAGACGATGTGGTGTCAAAAGCTTGTCTCCATGCTGGCGAGTAAACAGGCCTGCAACGCTTTCGCGATATATTTCTCCACGGAGGACACAGAAACGCCCAGTTCAGCGGCAATTTGCTTATAGCTCATGTTGTCGATCTGACGCATCAGCAGTGCCTGACGCACTTTGTCTGGCAAGTGACGTAATAAGCGATCCACCTCAATCAGGGCTTCAACCATTTGCAAACGTGCTTCGGGCGAGACGCCAAACTCTTGTGGCTGCTGTTGCATATATTCCAGATAAGCCGCTTCCACACGGCGACGACGATAGAGATCGATCACCAGCCCCTTGGCAATATGGGTCAGATACCGCCGGGATTCGCCGGGTTCTGGTAAACGGCCACGGTTGAGCAGCCGGAGATAAGTATCGTGAACCAGATCGGCCGAGGTCTCAGGACAACCCAAACGACGCTGAATAAAGACCGATAACCAGCTTTGATGTTGCTGATAGAGTTGACCCACCTGCTTCATATTCGTCTGGTCTGCCGCTGTCATCGTCTGGCGCTCCTGCTACTTATTAACAAACAACTAAATAAATGAGAATCCTAATGATAATGATTATCAATATAGAGAAATAATATTCAACCATTGGTGTACAGAAGCCTGCACTTTTCGACATATTTTTGCGCGGGAACAGGGCTGAAACCGAAAGAAACAGGCAAAATTGGTCGCCTGTCATCAAACGGGAACCTGTTTTCAACAAAATCGGTTATTTGATAAAAAACTTTTTATGACTGGCAACACGAGCCAATCATTCTGATAACAGATGAAATGCCTTACCGGAAAAGGCTTTCTCAGGAGAATCAGAATGATGGAACTCTGTGCTGTACAAAAGGTTGAGCCATCTCACACGCTGGAAAGGGAAAGAAACTCTGCTATACTTACGACCTTGTTTCATCAGCCACTTTGTGGCACTGGCAGCGAATCTCCATCTCCCAGATGCTGACGATTCAGCCGGATCGCGCATTCATATCACCTGCTTTATGAAAGCAAAGCAACTGTTTTCATAAAGCAAGTAATGTTGCCCAACAAATTTGTATGGCTGACGAATACCGTGAGGACATTGTTCATCAAAACACGATCATGATCTCGTTTTGTAGCTATGATTCAACATCATAAACATCATCTTTTGCGGTATAAAGCGCCTAAAGTTTCCTTCAAGTTCTCCGGAGAATACTCTCGATGAAAAAAACCAAAATCGTCTGCACGATTGGTCCTAAGACAGAATCGGTTGAAATGCTGACCAAACTGGTGAATGCAGGCATGAACGTCATGCGTCTGAACTTCTCGCACGGCGACTTCGCTGAGCACGGCCAGCGTATCCAGAACGTTCGTGAAGTCATGGCACAATCCGGCAAGCCTGTTGCGATTCTGCTGGACACCAAAGGTCCTGAAATCCGGACAATCAAGCTGGAAGGCGGTGCAGACGTGACCCTGACTGCAGGTCAGGAATTTACCTTCACCACGGATACCACAGTGGTCGGTAATAAAGACCGTGTCGCCGTGACTTACCCGGGTTTTGCAAACGATCTGACTGTCGGCAACACCATTCTGGTCGACGATGGTCTGATCGAAATGGAAGTGCTGGCTACCACAGACACCGAAGTCAAATGCCGCGTGCTGAACAACGGTGATCTGGGCGAAAACAAAGGCGTTAACCTGCCAGGCGTTTCTGTGAACCTGCCAGCGCTGGCGGAAAAAGACAAAGCGGACCTGAAATTTGGTTGTGAGCAAGGCGTTGATTTTGTTGCAGCATCTTTCATCCGTAAAGCAGAAGACGTTCAGGAAATCCGCGAACTGCTGAATGCAAACGGCGGCGAGAAGATCCAGATCATCTCTAAAATTGAAAACCAGGAAGGTGTCGACAACTTTGACGCCATTCTGGAAGCATCTGACGGCATCATGGTTGCCCGTGGTGATCTGGGTGTAGAAATCCCGGTTGAAGAAGTGATCTTCGCGCAGAAGATGATGATCGAGAAATGTAACCGTGCCCGTAAAGTCGTTATCACTGCAACGCAGATGCTGGATTCCATGATCAAGAACCCGCGTCCGACCCGTGCAGAAGCTGGCGACGTTGCCAACGCCATCATGGACGGCACTGACGCCGTGATGCTGTCTGGTGAATCTGCGAAGGGTAAATACCCAATTGAAGCTGTGACCATCATGGCACAGATCTGTGACCGCACTGATGCAGCGATGCGTGCTTCTCTGAGCGCTCGTCTGGACAGCCCTCGCCTGCGTATCACCGAAGCAGTATGTAAAGGTGCAGTGGACACTTCTGAGAAGCTGAATGCGCCGCTGATCGTGGTCGCAACTGAAGCAGGTAAATCTGCCCGTTCAGTACGGAAATACTTCCCGACAGCAAACATTCTGGCGGTAACCACCAACCCGAAAACTGCGGCTCAGCTGTGCCTGACCAAAGGCGTGACTCCTGTGGTTGTCGAAGCGATTGAAAGCACCGATGCGTTCTATGCGCGTGGTAAAGCTCTGGCGATCGAATCCGGTCTGGGCAGCAAAGGCGACATCGTCGTGATGGTTTCCGGTGCGCTGGTCCCATCGGGTACCACCAACACAGCTTCGGTTCACGTCCTGTAAGCGACAACAGTATCCAAACAGAAAACGGGAGCTTCGGCTCCCGTTTTTTTATGGGCTGCATCGCGTGTTTTATCCGACAGTCACCAGCCAAAGAATTCCTTATGATGAGTGTTCAGCAGCAACACCGCCAAAAGAAAATAGATGGCACTGGCATGAAAGCCGAGATAACACACCAGCAACACTGTGCACCGGACTAACACGGTATTCAGCATGAATTCACGCCTCCGCTTCAGCAGACAGTTCAACTTTCGTCGAATATCTTGAAACCTTGCCGGAGCTGAAAAAATCCATATTCAGGGAAGACTCAAGTCTGATTCAGCTCACCTATTAGACTTTAGTCTAATCTCGTTTGGAACGGCCAGCAGACCCGAATTTCAGGCATAAAAAAACCCGCCGGCAGAGCCGGACGGGCGTTCATAGAAAGGTAAACGATTCAGGTCAGGCTTTTAAAGCCCGTTCACCACGGGCAATCCCGACGACACCGCTGCGGGCAACTTCAATAATCTCAGTCGATTCGCTCACCGCATCCAGGAAAGCATCCAGCTTTTCACTGGTGCCGGCCAGCTGAACGGTATAAATCTGGCTGGTGACATCCACAATCTGGCCACGGAAAATATCAGAAGTGCGCTTCACTTCGGCACGCGCGTAACCACTGGCTTTCACTTTCACCAGCATCAGCTCCCGCTCAACATGCTCGGAATCCGTGACATTGCTGACTTTCAGAATATCGATCAGTTTGTGCAGATGTTTCTCGATCTGCTCCAGCGCGGCATCTTCTACGCTGGTGGTGATATTCAGACGAGACAGGGTCGGATCATCTGTTGGAGCGACCGTCAGCGATTCAATGTTGTAACCACGCTGGGAGAACAACCCCACCACGCGTGAAAGTGCACCGGGTTCATTTTCTAATAATACTGATACAATTCTGCGCATTAGGTTCTCTCCGTTTTACTCAGCCACATTTCACTCATGGATCCGCCACGGATCAACATTGGGTAAACGTGCTCTGTTTCATCCACGCTGATATCAACAAAGACTAACTTATCTTTCATCGCTAAAGCGCGCGCCAGCTCACTTTCCAGCTTCGCCGGATCTGAAACTCGGATCCCGACATGGCCATAAGCTTCTGCAATTGCAGCAAAATCTGGCACAGAGTCCATGTAAGAGTGAGAGTGGCGTCCCTGATAAATCATATCCTGCCATTGTTTCACCATGCCCAGGAAACGGTTGTTCAGGTTAATAATTTTAACCGGGATATCGTACTGCAACGCGGTCGACAGCTCCTGAATGTTCATTTGGATACTGCCGTCCCCCGTGACACACAAAACTTCTGCATCCGGCAGGGCAAATTTAGCGCCCATCGCAGCTGGCAAACCAAAACCCATGGTGCCCAGACCGCCGGAATTCAGCCAGCGGCGTGGTTTATCAAACGGGTAATACAATGCGGCAAACATCTGGTGTTGACCGACATCGGAGGCGACATAGGCGTCACCGTTGGTCAGTTTGTGCAGTAATTCAATCACCTGTTGTGGCTTGATCCGCTCTTGATCCGTTTTATAGCTCAGGCATTTACGGGCACGCCAGGATTCGATCTCGCTCCACCATTCATCCATGGCGGCCTGATCATTGGTGTCCTGCTGCTCTTCAATCAGCTTCAGCATGCTGTTCAGCACAGCATCGGCCGAGCCGACAATCGGGATATCAGCTTTCACGGTTTTGGAAATCGAAGATGGATCGATATCGATATGCATGACCGTGGCATCCGGACAGTATTTTTCCAGATTATTGGTGGTCCGGTCATCAAAGCGCACACCAATCCCGAAGATCAGATCGGAGTTGTGCATCGTCATATTGGCTTCGTAAGTGCCGTGCATCCCCAGCATGCCGACACTGTTGCGGTGTGTGCCGGGGAAAGCGCCCAGCCCCATCAGGGTGCTGACCACAGGAATTTTGAGGCTTTCTGCCAGTTTCAGGATCTGTGCTTCACAGCCCGACATAATGGCGCCGCCACCGACATAAAGCACAGGTTTCTTCGCAGACAGCAAGGCTTTCACCCCGCGCTTGATCTGGCCTTTATGCCCCTGCAGTGTCGGGTTATAGGAACGCATACTGATGGCTTCCGGGTACTTGTAGGGATATGTTTTCGCCGGGTTCAGCATGTCTTTCGGAATATCAACCACCACCGGACCGGGACGGCCACTGGCAGCAATGTAGAATGCTTTTTTGATAATTGTGGGGATATCTTCGGTGCGCTGTACCAGGAAGCTGTGTTTCACGACCGGACGGGAGATCCCCACCATGTCGCACTCCTGAAAGGCATCGTTGCCAATCAGATCGCTCATCACCTGACCGGACAGGACCACCATTGGAATTGAATCCATGTACGCCGTTGCAATACCGGTGATGGCGTTGGTCGCACCGGGACCCGAGGTCACCAGTACTACGCCGACTTCGCCGGTGGCACGTGCGTAACCATCTGCCATGTGAACGGCTGCCTGCTCATGGCGCACCAGCACGTGCTCGATGTCGCTCTTTTCATGCAGCGCATCGTAAATATCCAGAACAGAACCGCCAGGGTAACCGAAGATATGTTTCACGCCTTGATCGATCATCGAGCGAACGATCATGTCAGCGCCGGACAACATTTCCATATTCTTGCCTCCAGGTCGCGTATACCTGCGCCTGTATCCGTGGCTCTGATTCCGCTTTGCCGGACATCCATGACGAGTTGGGGCCGTCTTTCCCTGCCGGAGCAGCAAGGTGACAGTCATACCGGGTTACGTCAGATGACCGAACGGGTCTGTCCGAAGATTCGCAGCCAGACCGGCTGCAGCAGGGAGAACAGGACCAGCAAAACTCAGCGATACAGACGGGTATAACATAGTTAGGGCTTATCTTTAGCCTAAAGAAATCCAGTGTTTTTCGTACTATGCGGCTACGGTGGATGTTCCCATCCGTAGTACCCACAGCCAAAATAGCCTGTTTACACCGCTGACGTCTATTCCCCACAGGCACTTCGTGGTTATTTTCTGTACGGAAGCGAAATCACCCTATGATTCGCCAACAACAAGCATATCAATAGTGGAATGGACTAAAATGAACCCAACAGATCCACATATCTCACGAAGAAAACCTTCATTTGGGACAGTGAATCAGTAAAAAATCTTGTAAAAGTGACAGAAAAATAGGGAATCAGACAGTGACCAAGACGGCCACTGTCCGAAAAAGGAAGGGGTTAGTGTTGTGGTGGCTCTTTGCGCTGACTCTCGGTATACATGTCTTCGATTTGTTTGTGGTAACGCTCCAGAATCACCTTCCGGCGCAATTTCTGGGTTGGGGTCAGCTCACCTTCATCCATCGAAAACGCTTTGGGCAGCAGGGTAAATTTCTTCACCTGCTCAAACTTGGCCAAGTCTTTTTGCAGCTCCGCAATCCGCTTCTCTACAAACGCCAGCATCTGACTGTTTTTCAGAAGCTCCAAGCGGTTCCGGTACTGAATATTCAGCTCACGGGCGTGATTTTCCAGCGTTTCAAAACAAGGAACCACCAGTGCAGAGACAAATTTTCTGGTATCTGCGACTACGGCGATCTGCTCAATCAGATTGTCTTTCCCGATGGCGCCTTCAATGACCTGAGGCGCGATATATTTACCGCCTGAGGTTTTCATCAGCTCTTTGATGCGGTCGGTGATATACAGATTCCCCTGTGCATCAAATTCACCGGCATCCCCGGTTTTGAGGAAGCCATCCTGAGTGAAGTTCGCGGCCGTCTCTTCCGGCAGCTTGTAATATCCCCGCATCACCATGGGACCACGCACCAGAATTTCATTGTTCTCGCCAATTTTCACTTCCGCGCCCGGCATCAGAGTCCCGATGGAGTCGGCATTGAAAGCTGTATCATCCCAGCAGGACACCGTCGCGGTGGTTTCCGTCATGCCGTAACCCAGCTTCACATTGATGCCGATTGCATGGAAAAAACGACCGATGCCTGCATCCAGTTTAGCCCCGCCGCACGGCATGAATTTGATCTGCCCGCCGAGCACATCGCGCAGTTTCGACAAAACGAGTTGATCGGCGACCCGGTGGGCCAGTTTCAGCAAGGCTGAAGGACGTTGCTGCTGCTGACGGCACTTCGCCATACGGTTTCCGATCGCAATCGCGCTGTGAAACAGCGCCCGGCGGTGAATCGGGGCTTTCGCTACCTTGGTATGCACCGCGCCATAAATTTTCTCGTACACTCTGGGCACGGCAGACATCACATTAGGCCGCACTTCGACCAGCGCCTCACGCACGGCGTTGGTGTCGGTCAGATAGCAATTCACGCCGCCGCGGTGTAACACGTAAAACGTCCAGGCCCGCTCAAACACATGTGATAACGGCAGGAAACAAAGGGAGGTATCCCCTTCTGCCAGCGCCAGACGCTGATCATGGCCTTCAAGCTGCGCGGCGAAGTTGGCGTAATCCAGCATCACCCCTTTAGGCGTGCCCGTGGTGCCCGAGGTGTAAATCAGGGTCAGCAGATCATCCATCCGGCAGTCGGCCAAACGCTGCGCCAGTTCGGATTCATCCGCCTGCGCTGCCTGGGCCAAAAATTGCGCGTAACTGCAAACCCGTGCATCTTCCACAGCATCGCAGTTGCCCTCCAGCAGTACAATGTGCGCCAGTTGCGGACTTTCATCGGCAACTTCAAGCGCCGCATCCAGCTGGGCGGGCTGGCCGACAAACAGAATTTTTATATCCGCATTGTTGATGATATAACCCGCCTGCTGTGGCGTACTGGTGGGATAAATCGGCACCGTGACCCCCCGCAAAAACAGCGAGGCCAGATCGGCGATGGTCCAGCGCACCATGTTGGGTGCAAAAATCCCGACTTTGTCCTGTACATCAATCCCCTGAGCCAGCATGGCCAGAGCCAGCTGACGTACCTGATCGCCCAGCGACTGCCAGCTGAGATCCTGCCACTTGCCGTCCTGTGAATAGCGAAGCGCGGTTTGTTCGCCCAAACGGGCAATTTGCTGTTGAATGCGATGGACAATGTGATACTTGAGTTGTGACATAAACTGCTCTGCCATGTAATGAGCGTACAGATGTGCGCTGAAGAAGCGGCAAGTCTACTGAAGGAGCGAAAAAAGGCAACCAAAGCGCACAGCCTTTGCAACAGAATGCCGGGTGGCGCTCACACTTCCGGGCTTTACGTGGAAATTCTGACACCCCTATCTGCTTGCAAAATCAGGAGAAAATCGGGGGGAGCAGAAAAAAGAAACGGCCGTTTTCATCCCTGAAAGGCAGAGAGAAAATAGCCGATTTCTGCAGGTCAGCGGGGGCGGGATCACCCCCCTATTGATTTTCACAAATCTCTGCTTCACAAATCGCCAGCACCTGCTCACGCAGCCACTGATGACCTTTGTCTTTTTGCGACGAATCATGCCAGCTCAGATAACCGCTGATCGTTTTCCCTTCAAAAGGCAGTGTCAGCAGCTGTAAAGACAGGTTCTCTACCATCGATTCAGCCAGCCATTTCGGCATCACAGCAATCAGATCAGACTGACCGACCACATACATCATGTTACTCAGACTGCTGCCCTGATAAGCCACCTGACAGTTGGGCGATTGCGCATAAACGGCTTCCGCAAAACCGCGTGCACCCGGCACAGGTTTGAGAGAGGCGTGTTTTTCTTCCGCAAACACATCTGCACTGAGGTTGCCCTGAATCCGCGGATGATTACCCGCCGCAACCACCACCAGCTCGTCTTTAAAGATTTCGGTGGATGAAAAACCCGGTTCGTCAAATCGCAGGTAATCAATCACAAAATCCAGATCCTGATACCGCAGCTTTTCGGCTGCATCACTGTCAATGCCCGCTTCCAGAGCCACCTGTGCTTTGGGCGCGACCTGACTCAACTGACGCAGGATATTTGGCGCAAACCGCATATCCAATGGACTGCACACCGCCAGTCGGAACATCCGGTTTGATGTTTCCGGCAGGAAAGTGGCCGAAGGGAGTTCATTTTTAACTAACTGCAACGCCTGTCTGATCGGTCCAAATAATTGCTTGGCCCGAACCGTTGGCTGGATCCCCCGTCCATGGCGGACAAACAACTCATCGTCGAATGTCGTCTTCAACCGGGCAACGGCATTACTCACCGCTGGCTGAGACATTCCCAGATTATGTGCTGCGCGTGTGATGTTCTGTTCTTGCATCACCGCATCAAAAACTGTCAGCAGGTTTAAATCAATATTCCGCAGACTTGAACCCATGGAGATATTTTCTGCTGCTTGGAAAGACATTCCTCTACGCGCCATTTCTGACCTCTTCTTCGAATCATTCAGAGAGCCGAGCTCCCAGCGTCAAAGGGCGATATGCCCTAACATACCCATTAGAAAACTGGGGATATTCAGTATCATTGAAAAGATTGATGACACCAATACCGTAGAAGACATCAACCTGGCCCTAAGGGTATGAAAAAAACTAATATTGAACGATTGTCCAAAGGAAAACAAGCAGATAAACCCCTTCTAAAAACATATAAAAGGATATAAAACAGCATTAGTAAACATATAAATCAATGAGTTACAGAAAATAAGGGGCCTGACTCCACAGAACAGTCAGGCACAGAGGCAGGATCAATAAGTGCTAGTGATTAATGATTTCAACCCGGATGATCGGGCATTCATATCCAGATCTCTGATCGTTTCCAGCACAGGTTCAGGAAAGCTGATGGGAGCCCACAAGGACTGGCACAAGGCTTCCGGCGACTGAGGCTCACCGGCCAACAGCCACTCGGCCACAGCCAGAGCGACATCCGGCCAGACGACCTGACCCGGTGAATGACTGGCCAGCCAGTTTCGTAAGGCCGCGGTATCCAGCGCATGCATGCCGGCGGCCAGACCCATCAGTTCCAGCGTCGCCACATTACTCATCTGTTCATATTGCCCCTGCAGCGGTTTCAGCAGCAGTTTTTTCCCCAGCGCAATCGCCTCAGATGGCAGCTCGAAACCACCATTGGCAATCACGCCATCGCACATGGCCAGCCGCTGGTGAAAACTGCTTCGGCTCAGAGCACGAACATTGACGTTCTCTTGCTGATAATCCGTTTTTACCGACGGGTGATAGCAATAGAAACTGAACTCGGAAAACCGGTTCAGCAGGGCCAGCACCTGCTGTAAATCTTCGAAAGGCAGATAAACCAGCACTGAACCATCTGTCTTCTGCGGTGCCTGCGGCTGAGGCACGATGGGCGGCAGAATGGGAGCGCCGAAGTGATACCAGTGCAGCCCCAACTGCTGATCGGTTGGCGCGAAGTAGCGGATCAATTTACGATCCAGCCAGCCTTCCCCCGCTTTGGGCACATCAAATAAAAATGCACTCTGGTGGCTCAGTCCCAGTGACCGGACCCCCTGACGCCTTGCGGCCCAGGCTGAAACCGGCTCAAAATCATTCAGCACCAGATCATATCCACTGAGATCCAGAGACTTCACTTCGCGCCAGACATCCCTCAGTGAATTCTCGCGAAAGGTTTTCCACTGATTGACCTTGCCCTGCTCCGTGACAAAAGTCAGGCCGGTCGAGGTACGGTAATCCCCAAAACAATCCATATCAAAATAGTGATCGGCCGATCGGCCAGAGAAGTGAAAATCAACACTGACACCCAGTTGTGTAAACGCCCGGGCCATTTCCCGCGCCCGGGAGATGTGGCCATTGCCCGTCCCCTGAACGCCGTAAAGTATCCTCATATCGCCCCCTTGACGACATCAAAACACATCATGCCCAGCAAAGCGCCAGCCACAATGTCCGTAATAAAATGCACCCCCAGCAGCACGCGGGAGAATCCGATAAGGATAGCCCAGGGCCAGACCAGCCAGGCCGCTGCCGGGTAAAACGTGGATATCAGGGAGGCCATCAGAAAAGCCGCCGCTGTATGGCCGGATGGCAAGCTGTATTTGTCAGAAGGTTTGATAAAACTGGGCAACTGTGCCGGGCGGTTGCGTTTGAAGGTATTTTTCAGCAACAGGTAGATGGGCAATTCCAGCAAAAAAGCCAGCAGGCCAATGGCCAGAACCAGCCCGCCCTGCTGGCGGTCAAACGCCCATGCCAGCAAGCCGAATATCACATACAACGGCCCGTCACCGGACCGGGACACCAGACGGCTGAGCGTTGCGACCGGCTGATTGAAGCGGTGACACAAGCACACACTGGAAAAGGCATAATCAAAACGCTGAATGGGTGCCAATACAGTCACTGTCATCGCACAATTCTCCTTTGAACCTATGTCATCACATTAGGAAGCAGATATGACATCCGGGTGACGATTTTGAGGAAGGATAATGACAATGGCCTGAGGTGTGGCTCGCCCCCCCCCAATTTCAGACCGAAAACACCGCTTGAAACTCATCGGTCCAGACCCTTGAATGAATAAAGATTCAAGAAAGGCTTGACGCTTGTCTGCACAATCTGATATTCCTTTGGTCAACAACACAGCGGATACTTAAAATGCAAACACAAATCACCCTCCTTCTCAGCCTACTCCTTCTCGTGAATCGTCGCGTGGGTAGCTGATGGGTGAAATTCACCGCTAAAGTTTCAGACAAACCCGCGCCTGGCGCGGGTTTTTCGTATCAAAGGCCCGGCGAACAGGACGCGACCAAGCCATAATCAAAGACAGGCAGGCCAGAAAAGGAAGCAATCATGAACAACGATCAGGTCATCATCTTCGACACCACGTTACGTGACGGCGAACAAGCGTTATCCGCCAGTTTAACGGTGAAAGAAAAACTGCAAATTGCATACGCGCTGGAGCGTCTGGGCGTGGATGTGATCGAAGCAGGCTTCCCGGTCTCTTCGCCGGGCGATTTTGAATCGGTGCAGACCATTGCCCGGCACATCAAGAACAGCCGTATCTGTGCCTTGTCCCGTGCCGTCGCGAACGACATTGATGTCGCCGCCGAATCGTTAAAAGTTGCCGAAGCCTTCCGAATTCATACCTTCATCTCCACCTCCACCATTCATGTTCAGGACAAACTGCGCCGTAGCTACGATGATGTTATCGAAATGGGTGTGGCCGCCGTCAAACGTGCCCGTCAGTACACGGATGATGTGGAATTTTCCTGTGAAGATGCAGGCCGGACCCCGATTGATAACCTGTGCCGCATGGTTGAAGCCGCGATCAAAGCCGGTGCCACCACAGTCAACATCCCGGATACCGTGGGCTATACCCTGCCCAACGAGTTTGGCGGGATTATCACCCAGCTGTTTAATCGGGTGCCGAACATTGATAAAGCCGTGATTTCTGTTCACTGCCACGACGATCTGGGCATGTCGGTCGCCAACTCCATGTCAGCCGTCCAGGCCGGTGCCCGCCAGATTGAAGGCACCATCAACGGCATTGGTGAACGCGCGGGTAACTGTGCGCTGGAAGAGATCGCCATGATCATCAAAACCCGCGCCGAATTCCTGGGCGTCAGCACCCAAATCAAGCATGAAGAAATTTCCCGCACCAGCCGTCTGGTCAGCCAGTTATGCAACATGCCGATTCAGTCCAACAAAGCCATTGTCGGTGCCAATGCTTTCAGCCATTCCTCCGGAATTCATCAGGATGGCATGCTGAAGAACAAAAACACCTACGAAATCATGACGCCTGAGTCGATCGGTCTGAAAAATCAGGCGCTGAATCTGACCAGCCGCTCCGGCCGTGCTGCCGTGAAGAGCCACATGGACACCATGGGCTACACCGAAGGCGACTACAATCTGGACACCCTGTACGCCGACTTCCTGAAACTGGCCGACCGCAAGGGTCAGGTATTTGATTACGATCTGGAAGCCCTGATGTACTTCGCCAACCTGCGCGAAGAAGACGATTTCTACAAGCTGAACTACTTGAGCGTCCAGTCTGGCAGCGTCGTGGCCACCACCAGTATCAAGCTGCAGTGCGGTGAAGAAGAAAAATGCGAAGCGGCGGTCGGAAACGGCCCGGTTGATGCGCTGTACCAGTGTATTTACCGTTTAACCAGCTATGAGATCGTGCTGGAGAAATTCGAACTGACGGCCAAGGGTGAAGGGGAAGACGGTCTGGGTCAGGCCGATATCATTGCCAACTATAAAGGCCGTAAATATCACGGCACCGGTCTGGCAACCGACATTGTGGAAGCCTCTGGTCAGGCGTTGCTGCATGTGATCAACAGCATCCACCGCGCCGAACAAATCGAAGAAATTAAACAAAAAGCTAAAATGGAGACTGTATAACCATGGCAGGTCAAAGCTATCAAATTGCTGTGTTACCCGGCGACGGGATTGGCCCGGAAGTGATGCAACAGGCGCACAAAGTCCTGAACGCGATCGAGGAAAAGTTCGGTTTCACACTGGCCCGTGAAGAATTTGATGTCGGTGGCATTGCCATCGACAATCACGGTTCCCCGCTGCCAGCGCATACCCTGAAAGGCTGTGAAGCCGCCGATGCCGTGCTGTTCGGCTCGGTTGGCGGCCCGAAGTGGGAACACCTGCCAGCCAATGACCAGCCGGAACGCGGAGCACTGCTGCCACTGCGCAAACATTTCCAGCTGTTCTGTAACCTGCGTCCGGCCCAGATCCACAGCGGCCTGGAAACTTTCTCGCCCTTACGTGCCGACATTTCTGAGCGCGGCTTTGATATCGTGGTCGTCCGTGAGCTGACGGGCGGCATTTATTTCGGTCAGCCAAAAGGCCGGGAAGGCGAAGGGGCGATGGAAAAAGCCTTCGACACCGAAGTCTATCACCGCTACGAGATTGAACGCATTGCCCGCATCGCGTTTGAGTCTGCCCGCCTGCGTCGCAAAAAAGTCTGCTCTATCGACAAAGCCAATGTGCTGCAAAGCTCCATTTTATGGCGCGAAGTGGTCGAGCAGATCGCCAAAGATTACCCGGATGTCGAACTGAGCCATATGTACATCGACAACGCGACCATGCAGCTGATCAAAGATCCGTCCCAGTTCGATGTGATGCTGTGCTCCAATATTTTCGGCGACATTATTTCAGACGAATGCGCCATGATCACCGGTTCCATGGGCATGCTGCCTTCTGCCAGTCTGAATCAGGACAAATTCGGTATGTACGAACCTGCCGGTGGTTCTGCCCCGGATATCGCAGGTAAAAACATCGCCAATCCGGTGGCACAGATTCTGTCGGCGGCGCTAATGCTGCGCTACAGCCTGGGTGAAGAAGAAGCGGCACGCGCCATTGAGCAAGCCGTCTCTCAGGCACTGGAGGCCGGGGAACTGACGGCAGATCTGGCGGGCAGCCGTCCGGCCCTGTCGACCGATGCCATGGGCGACAAGATCGCAGCCTATATCCGTCAGGCGTAAGCTGAACCACGAGGAGCAAACGAGCAATGTCAAACACAACAACATCAGCCAAAACGCTATACGAAAAAGTTTATGATGCCCACGTGGTTGTGGCCGCTGAAGGTGAAAACCCGATCCTGTATATCGATCGTCATCTGGTCCATGAAGTTACCTCACCACAGGCGTTTGACGGCCTGCGTGAAAAAGGCCGCAAAGTCCGCCAGACCGGCAAGACCTTTGCCACCATGGATCACAACGTGTCCACCCAAACCAAAGACATCAAAGCGTCCGGCGAAATGGCACGGATCCAGATGGAAACTCTGGCAAAAAACTGCGAAGAATTCGGCGTCACTCTGTACGATCTGAACCACAAATATCAGGGCATCGTCCACGTGATGGGGCCTGAACTGGGGATCACGTTGCCGGGCATGACCATTGTCTGCGGTGACTCTCATACCGCCACCCACGGTGCATTCGGATCGCTGGCATTCGGCATCGGCACCTCAGAAGTGGAACATGTGCTGGCCACTCAGACCCTGAAACAAGCCCGCGCCAAAACCATGAAAATTGAGGTCAAAGGCCAGGTCGCTCCGGGGATCACGGCAAAAGACATTATTCTGGCCATCATTGGCGAAACCACGGCAGCCGGCGGTACCGGCTATGTGGTCGAATTCTGTGGTGAAGCCATCACTGATCTGACGATGGAAGGCCGGATGACAGTCTGTAACATGGCGATTGAGCTGGGTGCCAAAGCGGGTCTGATCGCGCCGGATCAAACTACCTTTGATTACATCAAGGACCGCAAATTTGCCCCGACCGGTGCCGATTTCGACGCCGCCGTGGCCTACTGGCAAACCCTGAAATCAGATCCGGATGCCCAGTTCGACAAAGTGGTGACGCTGGATGCACAAAGCATCAAACCTCAAGTCACCTGGGGCACCAACCCGGGACAAGTGATTGCTGTCGATGCACCGATTCCGGCACCGGAAAGCTTCAGCGATCCGGTCGAGCGTGCTTCTGCATCCAAAGCGCTGGCATATATGGGTCTGGAAGCCGGGAAAAAGCTGGCTGATTTTCCGGTTGATAAAGTTTTCATTGGTTCCTGTACCAACTCTCGCATCGAAGATATGCGGGCCGCGGCCGCCGTCGCGAAAGGGCGCAAAGTTGCAGCCAATGTTCAGGCGCTGGTCGTCCCGGGTTCTGAACAGGTGAAAGCGCAGGCGGAAAAAGAAGGGTTGGATAAAATCTTCATCGAAGCCGGTTTTGAATGGCGTCTGCCGGGTTGCTCCATGTGTCTGGCCATGAACAACGACCGCTTGGGTCCCGGGGAGCGCTGCGCGTCCACCAGTAACCGGAACTTTGAAGGTCGTCAGGGCCGTGATGGCCGGACTCATCTGGTCAGCCCAGCCATGGCAGCTGCTGCCGCCTGTGCAGGTCACTTCGTGGATATCCGCGAGCTGGATCCAAAAACCGTCGCCACCGCCTAACAGAGAAGGAAGAAAACCATGGCAGGAATCAAACAACATACCGGACTGGTGGTGCCGCTGGATGCCGCAAACGTCGACACCGACGCCATCATTCCGAAACAGTTTTTACAGAAAGTAAACCGGATTGGGTTTGGTAAACATTTGTTTCATGACTGGCGATTTCTGGACGATGCCGGTGAGCAGCCGAATCCGGAATTCGTGCTGAACGACCCGCGTTATCAGGGGGCAAGCATTTTGCTGGCCCGTGAAAACTTCGGCTGCGGGTCCTCTCGTGAGCACGCCCCGTGGTCGCTGGCAGATTACGGGATTAAAGTCATGATCGCGCCGAGCTTTGCCGACATTTTCTACGGCAACTCGATCAACAACCAGATGGTCCCGGTTCGCCTGACCGAAGCTGAAGTCGATGAACTGTTCCAGTATGTCGAAGCCAATGAAGGCGCGGAGATCACAGTCGATCTGGAAACCATGACGGTCACCGCCAATGGCAAATCGTATTCGTTTGAAATCGACGCGTTCCGCCGCCACTGCCTGCTGAACGGTCTGGACAACATCGGGCTGACATTGCAGCACGAAGATAAAATCGCAGATTATGAAAGCAAGATCCCGGCATTTCTGGCCTGATCGCCCATCTTTCTGATTGACTCTGGCACCCTGCTTCGGCAGGGTGTTTTTTTACCCCCAGATATCAGAAAGAATCCGTGCGCATCACGGTCTGTTGGGTATCGCTCACAGACATAGGTGTTCCCATGCTTCTTCGCAAGCTATCTGTTCCCACATTCCTCTTACTGAGTTTTCTCAGCCTGAGTTTCCCGGCTTTCGCCGCCCCCAAGGCTGATCTCTGGCCATTCTGGCAAGCCACTCAAACCCGGAGTACAACGACAGTTGATCATGCCGCATGGCAACACCTGCTGGATCATTATCTGGTTGTGGCACCGCAGCAAACCCGTTTCCGTTATGCCGCCGTGACAACAGCCGATAAAGTCGTGCTGAACGATTATCTGGACACCCTGACGGCGCAAGATCCACGCCAGCTGAACCGAAATGAGCAGTTTGCTTACTGGGTCAACCTCTACAACGCACTGACGGTGAAGGTGATTCTGGACAACTATCCGATCAGTTCAATCACCAAACTGGGCGGATTTCTCAGCTTCGGTCCCTGGGATGAAAAGCTGATCACCATTGATGGGAAGCAACTGTCGCTGAACGATATCGAACACAGAATTCTGCGGCCGATCTGGCAGGACAAACGCATTCATTATGTTGTGAACTGTGCCAGTCTGGGGTGTCCGGATCTGCAACCGGAAGCAATGAACGCCAGCAATCTCAACGCGCAGCTCGAAGCCGCTGCCACGCGCTTCATCAACAGCCCTAAAGGTGTTCAGGAATCCGGCGGCAAAGTCCGATTATCCTCGATTTATGACTGGTATCAGTCTGACTTCGGCGCCCTGCCAGACTTACAGCAGCACCTGAACCAGTATCGTGAACAGCCCGTCACCCTGAACAAACCCGTCTATGACTACGACTGGCGGCTCAACGAAGCTCGCTGATCCCGCAAGATACTTTGTCTGACCTTGGGTCAAAGCTTTGGCCAGACGCAGCATTGTGGCTGGCAAAGGTGCGCAGCCCCGTTTACAATGAGAGCCGTTCTCATGGGGAGTCATCCGACTGAGATCGTGTTGTTCACCCGTCACAGGAGAATACACGGGACCCATCGAACCTGAACCAGGTCATGCTGGCGTAGGAATTGAGAAACGGAAAGCACCGCTTTGCATCTTGCCGGGCCTTTCCGGGACACACCGCTCACTCGACGCCGCGCCTTCTTGAAGAAATTGGAATTCCCTGCCCGTCAGGACTCAGGAGCGCTTTGTGAAACACCTCATTACAGCTTTACCTTTCATGGTTGCGGCAACTTCAGCGGCCGCCGCACAACCCACCTTAACCGTGTATACCTACAGTTCGTTTACTGCCGACTGGGGACCAGGACCGGCCATTGAAAAAGCATTCGAAAAAGAATGTGGTTGCGACCTGCAGTTTGTCGCGCTGGATGATGGCGTCTCCATCCTCAACCGAGTTCGCCTGGAAGGCAAAGGGACCAAAGCAGATGTTCTGCTGGGTCTGGACAACAACCTGATGACCGAGGCTAAGAAAACCGGTCTGCTGGCCACCAGCACCACAGATACTTCAGCCGTGACCATTCCGGGTGGCTGGAAAGACGATACCTTTGTCCCTTTTGATTACGGTTATTTCGCCTTCATCTACGACAGCGAAAAACTGAAAAATCCCCCCAGCAGCCTGAAAGAGCTGGTGACACGCGACGATCTGAACCTGATTTATCAGGATCCACGCACCTCTACGCCGGGTCAGGGTCTGATGCTGTGGGTGAAATCCGTTTATGGTGATCAGGCGACCCAAGCCTGGCAACAACTGGCGAAGAAAACCGTCACCGTCACCAAAGGCTGGTCTGAGGCCTATAACATGTTCCTCAATGGTGAGACGGATCTGGTGCTCTCGTATACCACTTCACCGGCGTATCATCTGATTGCCGAGAATGAAGGCAAGTATAAAGCTGCCAATTTCAGCGAAGGACACTATATGCAGGTTGAAGTCGCAGCCAAGCTGAAAAACACCCAAAACAACGCGCTGGCCGATCAGTTCCTGAACTTTATTCTGACGCCTGGATTCCAGTCCGTGATCCCGACAGGCAACTGGATGTATCCGGTGACCGATGAAGCCCTGCCGGAAGGTTTCAGCACGCTGACGCGTCCGGCCAAAGCACTGGAGTTCAGCGCAGATGAAGTCGCCAAAGAACGCAAAGCCTGGGTCCGCGAATGGCAAACCGCACTGACACAGTAATCGTATAGGTTTTCTCTTGTTACTCTCCCGTTCCAGCCTGCCCGGCGTGATGAGTGCCGGGCTGATTCTGCTTCTCGTCGGCGGGGCGCTCAGCGCCCTGCTCGGACAAGCCACGGAATTACACCCACTGGCCCTCTGGCAGGATCCCTATCTGCGCCATGTCACCGCGTTCAGCTTCAAACAAGCACTGCTCTCGACTCTGCTGAGCCTCATCCCTGCCATCCCAGTGGCTTATGCCCTGTCGCGGCGGCGGTTTCCGGGCCGGTCCCTGCTATTGCGACTGTTCGCGATGACCGTGGTGCTGCCGGTACTGGTGGCTGTATTTGGCTTGCTGGCGATTTACGGCAACAGCGGCCTGCTGGCACAAGGATTGGCCGGGCTGGAGATGAAACTCCCGTTCAGTATTTATGGTCTGAACGGGATTTTGCTGGCGCACGTCTTTCTGAATCTGCCGCTGGCCTGCCGGTTACTCCTGCAAAGTCTGGAAGGCATTCCGGCGGAGCAGCATCAGCTTGCTGCGCATCTGGGAATGAAAGGCTGGCCGCTGTTCCGGCTGGTTGCCTGGCCCCGGTTGCGCCAGCAGTTGCCGCAGGTGGCAGGGCTGGTCTTTATGCTGTGCTTCACCAGTTTCGCGGTGATTATGTCGCTGGGGGGCGGTCCGAAAGCAACCACCATCGAACTGGCCATTTATCAGGCGTTGCGCTACGACTTCGATCTGGCTGCCGGGGCTATGCTGGCGCTGTGGCAAATGCTGCTGTGCTGCGCACTGGTTCTCTTCAGCCAGCGCTTTGCCCGACCGCTGGCAACCCTGAGTGGCCGGGTTCAGCAAGGCCACCCGAATTATCTCGACAGCCGGGCGGCCCGCATCTGGGACTCCCTGTGGATTGGTCTGGTGCTGCTGCTGGTGCTGCCACCGATGCTGGCCGTCCTGGGGGCCGGTCTGAACAGCCAGTTACCGCAATTGCTGGCAACCCCCGCACTGTGGCAGGCCGTGACTCACTCGTTGCAGATCGCAGCACTGGCGTGTGTGCTGGCCCTGGTCAGCGGCATTGCGATTCTCTGTGCCAGCCGCTTCTGGCGCTTGCAGCGCTACCGCTGGTCTGCCGACGGACTGGAACTGATCGGCACCATTATTCTGGTGACGCCGGGACTGGTGATCAGTACCGGGCTGTTTCTGCTGCTGCGCGAATTCACCGATGTCTTCGCCTCGGCTTTCTGGGTGGTGGTCGCCGTCAATGCGCTGATGGCCCTGCCCTATGTGATCAAAACCCTCAGCCAGCCCATGCTGCATCTGGCCCAGCAGTACAATCCGCTGTGTCAGAGTCTGGGCATGCGCGGGCTGTCGCGGTTATATCTGGTCGAATGGCGGGCACTGCGCAAGCCGGTTGCTCAGGCCATGGCGATCAGCTTTGTGTTATCACTGGGTGATCTCGGCGCGATTGCTCTTTTCGGCAGCCAGGACTTTCAGACCCTGCCGCTGTATCTGTTCCAGCTGATGGACAGCTATCAGATGGATGCGGCAGCCGTGGCTGCCCTGCTGCTGCTTCTGCTCAGTCTGGGGATTTTCACCCTGGTCGAAAACCTGCTGCTTTCACGAGCCGCGACCACCTCTTCTACGGATTAATCAGAATGTCTCCGATGCTGTCTCTCTCCCAACTCAGCCATTGCTATCGCCACGGCAATCAGGAACCCATGACCCTGTGCTTTGATCTCGAAGTCAGCCAGGGCGAGATTCTGGCGGTGATCGGCCCGAGCGGTGCCGGAAAAAGTACACTGCTGGCGATGATCGCGGGGTTTCTGAAACCCGACAGCGGCACGCTGCACATCAACGGCCAGCCAATCCACCAGCAGTCGCCTGCGGATCGTCCTTTGTCGATCCTGTTTCAGGATCACAACCTGTTCCCGCACCTGAGTGTGTTCGATAACATTGCGTTGGGGATCCATCCGGGGTTAAAGCTCAGCCCGACAGACAAAGCACAGGTGACAGCTGCCGCGGAGCGGGTGGGCATTGCTCAGTACCTGACCCGCCTGCCGGAACAACTGTCCGGCGGCCAGAAACAACGGGTGGCGCTGGCACGTTGTCTGGTGCGCCACCGGCCGCTGCTGCTGCTGGATGAACCTTTTTCTGCGCTGGATCCGGCGCTGCGGCAGGACATGCTGACTCAGGTCGCCAGTCTGGCCAGAGAAGATGGGATCACCGTGCTGATGATCACCCACAGTCCGGAGGATGCCGTCAAAATTGCCGATCACTGTGCTTTTGTCGATGAGGGGCGGATTGAGGTGTGTGGCCCCACCCGGCAGGTGCTGGGTGAGGCATCGAATGAAAGATTGAAGCAGTATCTGGGACGCTGAGTCCCGTTCTGGTGTTACAGATTCTCTTCGGCAAATTCTGCCAGACGACTGCGAACCACGCCATTGAGATAAATATTGGCGCTGCCCTCGAAATTTTTAAATCGCTCGACGATATAGGTTAGGCCTGATGTGACAGGCGACAGGTAAGTGGAGTCGATCTGCGCCAGGTTCCCGGAACAGATCAGCTTGGTGCCTTCACCACAACGGGTGATGATGGTCTTGATTTGCGACGCGGTCAGGTTCTGACACTCATCCAGCAACACAAAGGCATTCTGGATCGAGCGGCCGCGCATGAAGTTGATGGATTTAAACTGAATATTGGCTTTCTCGAAGATATATTTCATCGAACCGTCCGTGCAGACATCGTGCTTATGCAGTGCCTCCATGGTGTCTGTCACGGCAGCCAGCCAGGGCATCATTTTCTCTTCTTCCGTCCCCGGCAGGAAACCGATGGACTCGGCAATGTCCGGCGTATTCCGGGTGACAATGATCTTGTCGTACATGCCTTTTTCGATCACCTGTTCCAGCGCGGCAGCCATCGCCAGAATCGTTTTACCGCAACCCGCAGGACCGGTCAGGATCACCAGATCAATGTCCGGATCGAGCAAAGCATCCATCGCCATGCCCTGATAGATATTCTTCGGATGAATCCCCCAGGCCTGACGGTGCATCAGCCGCTCGTGTCCCAGATCTTTCAGGGTGACGTTTTCACCGTCCAGATCCTGAATCCGCGCAGCAAAATCGGTATCTTCATCAATCAGATACTGATTCACGAATGGTGTATCAAACAGTTCCTGTGGCAGCGTATGGATTGTAGAACGGCCACGCTTTTCCGAGTGACATTCCCCCACGCGTTCCCAGAAGCTGCCCGGATAACGGTGGAACCCTTTGGTCAGCAGACTGACATCGTCAATCAGCTGGTCGGAACGATAGTCATCGACATACAGCACCCCGGCGCCTTTGGCACGCAACCGCATGTTGATGTCTTTGGTGATCAGCACCACTTTCCGTGGCGCATAATGGTTTTGCAGGTAGAGCACCCCATTGAGGATCCGGTTGTCACCGGCTTTATCCGCAAAGGCATGGACCGTTTCGTGAATTTCGTAATCCGCGAAAATGGCGATACGTCCTTTGTGGTCACCTTCGGTCGGCAGTGGGATCCCGGCAGAGATTTGCTCTGGTGTCGCATCGTGAAAGATGGCTTCCAATGCTCGGATGGCAACCCGGGCATCACGGGCAACATCCCGTTTGCTGTCTTTGATTCGGTCCAGTTCTTCCAGAACTGTCATCGGTATGACTACGTCGTGCTCTTTGAAGGAGTAGATGGCGAGGGGTTCATGTAACAGGATGTTGGTATCAAGTACAAAGACTTTCCTAGCGGCATCGTCCATAGACGTCTCCTTGTTCATCTGAGATAGCCATTGCCATCGGCTATCATTATTAAGCGTAAACCCGCTTTTCATTAATGACCGCAAAAAATGAAAATATTGTGACAATTTTCTCACTGTCTCAGCCCATCACTTAGCCCGTGACCTGGCTCCCATCATGCAGTACCATTAGCCCCCTTTTTTCCGGCGCCATTTCTGGCTTACACTTAATTTCAGTGTAGTCGATAACAATACCGCCGCCGGATAAACATTCTCCAAAATTTCAAATATTTAGAAGGTTTTCTCCACTATGCCATTTGCTTTGGGTCAACGCTGGATCAGTGACACGGAAAGTGATTTAGGGTTAGGAACCGTGGTCGCGCTTGATGCGCGTACCGTTACCCTGATGTTTGCAGCAAGCGAAGAGAATCGCGTTTATGCGCGCCATGATGCACCGGTTACCCGCGTCATGTTCAACACCGGCGATCTGGCTGAAAGTCAGGAAGGCTGGTCGCTCAAGGTCGAGCAAGTGGAAGAGCAGCAAGGGGTGCTGACCTATTTCGGAACCCGCTCGGACACCGGGGAAGAAAACGTAGCACTGCGCGAGATCTTCCTGAGCAATCAGATTCGCTTTAACAAACCTCAGGACAAACTCTTTGCCGGTCAGATTGACCGGATGGATCGCTTCGCCCTGCGTTACCGTGCCCTGACAAATCAGCATGAACAGCATAAAAGTCCGTTGCGGGGCCTGTGCGGGATGCGTGCCGGTCTGATCCCGCATCAGCTGTTCATTGCCCATGAAGTGGGTCGCCGTTTTGCACCGCGTGTGCTGCTGGCCGATGAAGTTGGCCTGGGGAAAACCATTGAAGCCGGGATGATCATCCATCAGCAGGTGCTGTCCGGCCGTGCGGAACGCATTCTGATCCTGGTCCCGGAAACTTTGCAGCACCAGTGGCTGGTCGAGATGATGCGCCGATTCAACCTGCACTTCTCTATCTTTGACGAAGAACGCTGTGTGGAAGCCATTGCTGATGCCGCCAACCCCTTTGATACAGCCCAGTATGTGCTGTGTTCTCTGGATTTCCTGCGCAAAAGCAAGCGCCGTTTTGATCAGGCGCTGGAAGCCGAATGGGATTTGCTGGTCGTTGATGAAGCGCACCATCTGGTGTGGGATGAAGACAAACCGAGCCGCGAGTATCAGGTCGTCGAAGCACTGGCCGAAACCACGCCGGGCTGCCTGCTGCTGACCGCAACCCCGGATCAGCTGGGCCATCAGAGCCACTTTGCCCGCCTGCGCCTGCTCGACCCGGATCGTTTCTACGACTACGACGCCTTTCTGGAAGAAGAACGTCAGTACGCCCCCGTGGCTGATGCCGTGTCTGAGCTGCTGGCCGGAAAACACTTGGATGACGCTGCCCGTGACACCCTGATCCGCCTGCTGCCGGAACAAGATATTGCACCGCTGCTGGACACACTGACCGGCGACAGCGAAGCAAACGAGCAGGCCGCGGCCCGACAGGAGCTGATCGACAGCCTGATGGACCGTCACGGTACCGGTCGTGTGCTGTTCCGAAATACCCGTTCTGCGGTTCAGGGTTTCCCTGCGCGCCATCTGAACCTGTATCCGCTGGCCATGCCAAGCCAGTACAGCACGGCGATGCGTGTAGCCGGGATGATGATGGGCAAAGTCAGCGAAGAAGAAAAAGTCCTGAAACTGCTCTATCCAGAAGATATCTATCAGGAATTTGAAGGCAGCGCCGCGACCTGGTGGAACTTCGATCCGCGCGTGAGCTGGCTGCTGGACTTCCTCAAAGCCAACCGCAACGAAAAAGTACTGGTGATCTGTTCCCGCGCACAAACGGCGCTGAATCTGGAACAGGCGCTGCGTGAAAAAGAAGGCATCCGCGCCACGGTGTTCCACGAAGGCATGTCGATTCTGGAACGGGACAAAGCGGCCGCCTATTTTGCACAAATCGAAGACGGCGCGCAGGTGCTGCTGTGTTCTGAAATCGGATCAGAAGGCCGCAACTTCCAGTTTGCCAACCAGCTGGTGATGTTCGATCTGCCAAACAACCCGGATCTGCTGGAGCAGCGGATTGGCCGTCTGGACCGGATCGGTCAGCAGCGGGATATCGAAATTCACGTCCCGCATCTGCAAGGCACCTCGCAGGCCCTGCTGGCACACTGGTACAACGAAGGTTTGAACGCGTTCGAAGAAACCTGTCCGACGGGCCGTGCTGTTTACGAAGCTGTTCAGCCGCAGTTGTTCAGCCTGCTGGCAAGTGAGAATCACAGTCCGGAAGCGCTGGATGAACTGATCACCGACAGTGCCCGCCTGCATTCTGAACTGCGCAGCAAGATGGAACAGGGCCGTGACCGGTTGCTGGAAATCCATTCCAACGGCGGTGATGCAGCCCGGGCGCTGGCAGAAAACATTGCGTCCAAAGACGGGGATACCAATCTGGTCACCTTCGCGCTGGGCCTGTTTGATACCGTCGGCCTGAACCAGGATGACCGCGGAGAAAACGCCCTGGTGATCACACCTTCGGAACACATGATGGTCTCCAGCTATCCGGGACTGCCCCACGACGGCTGCACCATTACGTTTGACCGCGAAACTGCGCTGTCCCGGGAAGACATGCATTTCATCAGCTGGGAGCACCCGATGATTCAAGGCGGCATCGATCTGCTGCTGTCCGAAGGCGTCGGCACCACAGCCGTTTCTCTGCTGAAAAACAAAGCGCTTCCGGCAGGAACCCTGCTGCTGGAACTGGTTTACGTGGTGGATGCTCAGGCACCGAAGCAGTCCGGCATTGGCCGCTTCCTGCCGCACACGCCGATCCGCATCCTGCTGGATGGCAAAGGGAACAACCTGTCCGCTCAGGTTGCCTTTGAAGGTTTCAACCGTCAACTGAGCCCGGTGAACCGTCACCTGGGCAGCAAGCTGGTGAACTCGGTCCAGAAAGAAATTCATGCTCTGATTGCTGCCGGTGATCAGATGGTGGAAAGCGAGCTGGACAAGGTCCGACAGGCCGCTCAGCAGGACATGGAGAGCACGCTGGGTGCAGAGCTGGCCCGACTGCAGGCGCTGAAATCTGTGAATCCGAACATCCGTGACGATGAGCTGGAACTGCTGCAAAGCCAGATTCAGGACCTGACCGGTTACATCAGCAAAGCTCAGATCCAGCTGGACTCGCTGCGTCTGATTGCGGTCAGCCACAACTGATCGCAGCCCGTCTGACCACCTCACAGGGCAGTGGGATCTCCCGGCTGCCCTGTGATACTATCGCGCCCGCCGCTTCTGCGTTCAACCTGAGAAAACTGAGCATGAATCCCTTACCGCCACTGGCCTATCACCCGCCAACGGATCCCTGGCTCGACGTCCTGTATGTCGACCGCGATATTATTGCTGTCAATAAGCCTTCCGGCCTGCTGTCCAATCCGGGACGGGATCCGGCGCATGCCGACAGTGTGATGAACCGGGTGCTGGCCGAATATCCCAAGGCACAGATTGTCCATCGGCTGGACATGGCAACATCCGGGCTGATCATACTGTCACTCAACAAAGATGCAGAACGTCATCTGAAAGCCCAGTTTCGCGATCGCCAGACCGAAAAAGTGTATTACGCGCGGGTCTGGGGTACACCGGAACCTCAGCAAGGCACCGTTGATCTGCCGCTTATCTGCGACTGGCCGAACCGGCCGATGCAGAAGGTCTGTTTTGAAGACGGCAAACCCTCGGTCACTCACTATGAGGTGCTGGAAAGCAACGGACAGAGCAGTCTGGTCCGGTTGCGTCCGGTGACGGGCCGCTCCCATCAGTTGCGGGTCCACATGCTCGCGCTGGGTCATCCGATTCTGGGAGACGGGTTTTATGCGCACGAAGCAGCCAAAGCAATGGCCCCACGCCTGCAACTGCATGCGGCTGAGCTGAGCTTTTTCCATCCGTACACCCATGAACCGCGTCATCTGTTCGCCCCCTGTGACTTTTTCCCGGACGCGCCTGAGCGCAGCCTCTGAGACCGGATCGGAGTCACTCTCATTCGCGAAGTGACTCTGTCTTCTGTCCCTCTTCCACTCTCCCTCTGAAACGTTAACTCCGTCGCACGATGACCTTCGCCTGATGGCTCAGGTCTGAAATCGGCATAAAAGCCCGAATACATCAATATTTACCGGATACGCCTCTTCTACACTCGTGTCATCCCGGTTCCCGCAAGAGCCGAATCACGAGGAATGCCCGCACACCCCGCAGGCCCTACAGGAGGATCACCGTGCAAGTCCTGACCACTGATATCGCCGTCATCGGTGCTGGCGGCGCCGGATTACGCACCGCCATTGCCGCTGCTGAAGCGAACCCTGAACTGGAGATCGCCCTGATTTCCAAAGTCTATCCGATGCGCTCCCACACGGTTGCCGCAGAAGGAGGCTCTGCTGCAGTGATCAAGGAAGAAGACAGCCTGGACAACCACTTCCACGATACCGTGAGTGGTGGCGACTGGCTGTGCGAACAGGATGTTGTGGAATACTTTGTCAATCACGCCACCCGCGAAATGATTCAGATGGAACTCTGGGGCTGCCCCTGGAGCCGGAAAGACAACGGCGAGGTGAACGTCCGCCGGTTCGGCGGCATGAAAGTCGAACGGACCTGGTTTGCCGCCGATAAAACCGGCTTTCACATGCTGCATACCCTGTTCCAGACCTCGATGAAATACCCTCAGATCAAGCGGTTCGACGAGTTCTTTGTACTGGATTTGCTGGTTGACGACGGCAAAGCGCAGGGCCTGATCGCCATTCACATGTCGGAAGGCGAATTGATCGCCATCAAGGCCAAAGCCGTGGTACTGGCGACCGGAGGCGCTGGCCGGGTATATCACTGCAATACCAATGGTGGCATCGTCACCGGCGACGGCATGGCGATGGCTTATCGCCACGGCGTGCCACTGCGGGATATGGAATTCGTGCAGTATCACCCGACCGGACTACCCGGCACCGGTATTCTGATGACCGAAGGCTGCCGTGGCGAAGGCGGCATCATCGTCAACAGACACGGTTACCGTTATCTTCAGGACTATGGCATGGGACCGGAAACGCCGGTCGGCCAGCCAAAAAATAAATATATGGAGCTCGGCCCGCGCGACAAAGTCTCACAGGCCTTCTGGCACGAACAGCAAAAGGGCAACACGATTGATCATCCGCTGGGCGATGTGGTGCATCTGGATCTGCGTCATCTGGGCGAAGACTATCTCAACGAGCGGCTGCCGTTTATCTGTGAACTGGCGAAAGCCTATGTGAATGTCGACCCGGCCAGTGAGCCCATTCCGATCCGTCCGACGGTGCACTACACCATGGGGGGCATTGAAACCGACGCTCGCTGTGAAACCCGCATTACTGGTCTGTTTGCTGTCGGGGAATGTGCTTCCATCGGCCTGCACGGTGCCAATCGGTTAGGGTCCAATTCTCTGGCTGAGTTTGTCGTGTTCGGGCGGGTTGCCGGAGAACAGGCCGTGAAACGGGCCGGGGAATTTACGGGCTGGCATGATGCGGCCATCACGCAACAGATCAAGGCGGCCGATGCCCGGATCCAGTCGCTGATGGCTCAGGAAGGGGATGAAAACTGGGCAGAAATCCGCAAGGAAATGGGGCTGGCGATGGAAGCCGGCTGCGGTATCTACCGTCAGGCCGATCTCATGCAGCAGACCATCGACACACTGGCCAAGCTGAAAGATCGCTACACACGGATCCGGATTCAGGATCAAGGCAAAGTCTTCAACACCGATCTGCTCTATGCTCTGGAGATCGGTTACAGCCTGGATGTGGCCGAAGCCATGGTGCATTCCGCGCTCCAGCGCCGCGAATCCCGCGGGGCCCACCAGCGACTGGATGAAGGTTGTACGGAGCGGGATGACACCCACTTCCTCAAACATTCGCTGGCTTTCTTTCATCCTGACGGTGCACCCCGCATTGATTACAGCGAGGTCACGATTACCAAATCCCAGCCAAAAGCACGACTGTACGGCGAAGCTGCCGAGCATGCCGCCGCCGTGCAGGCGTCTCAATCAGAGGAGCACCACTGATGTCAGCGACCGGAATTCAAACGGTGAACATTCTGCGCTATCAACCGGAGCAGGATGACACGCCTCATTTCCAGTCTTATGAGGTGCCTTTCGATGCCACCATGTCGGTGCTGGATGCCCTCAACTATGTCAAAGACTATCTGGATAAAGACCTGAGCTACCGCTGCTCCTGCCGGATGGCGATCTGTGGCTCCTGCGGCGTCATGGTCAATGGCGTGCCGAAACTGGCCTGTAAATGTTTTCTGCGGGATTATCCGGACGGCGTCACCATTGAGCCACTGGCGAATTTCCCGATTGAAAAAGATCTGGTGGTCGACATGACGCCCTTCATTGAACGCCTGGAAGCCATCAAGCCCTACCTCATCGGGAACCCTCGTCAGCCGGAAGACGGCACCAACCTGCAAACTCCGGCGCAGATGGACCTCTACAAACAGTTTGCCGGCTGTATCAACTGCGGCCTGTGCTATGCCGCCTGCCCACAGTTTGGCCTGAACCCGGCCTTCATCGGCCCGGCAGCGCTGACTCTGGCGCATCGTTATAACCTGGACAACCGGGATTTTGGCAACGCTGAACGTATGAAGCTGATCAATAGCGAAAACGGTGCCTGGGGCTGTACTTTTGTCGGCTACTGCTCCGAAGTCTGTCCGAAACATGTCGATCCGGCGGCAGCCGTCAATCAGGGCAAAATCGAATCCGCCAAGGACTTCGTGATTGCCATGCTCAAGCCGGACGGCTCACGCAACTCCGTGGAGGTCTGAACATGAGTCATCGCAAACCCTATATCCGCCCGATGGAACGGGACTGGTGGCTGCATCACCCGTTCTACCGTTTCTATATGCTGCGTGAGGCGACCGTTGTGCCGCTGGTGTGCTTTACCGTCTTGCTGGCCTGCGGCCTTGGTGCGCTGGTCCGGGGGCCGGCGGCCTGGCAAGGCTGGCTGGCGCTGATGTCCCATCCGGTGATTATCGCCATCAATCTCGTCACGCTGGCGGGCAGTCTGCTGCATGCCTTCACCTTCTTCAAGATGATGCCGCAAGTGATGCCCATCCGCCTTGGGGGCAAAGTACTGGATAAAAAATGGGTCATTGGCGCGCAGTGGACAGCCACCGCTGTGATTTCTCTGGTTGTACTGTGGTTCGTATAAGGAGCGAAACGTGAAGACATCTCATCCGGTCGATCTCAATCCAAAACGCTCAGAAGAACCCATCTGGTGGGGCCTGTTTGGTGCCGGGGGCACCTGGTTTGCCATGGTCACCCCGGTCACCATTCTGGTGCTGGGTCTTCTGATGCCGTTGGGGATCATTGATGCCGAACATTTCAGTTATGATCGCGTGCTGGCCTTTGCCACCCGTTGGGTCGGCGCCGGTTTTCTGTTTCTGACGCTGGCGTTACCCATGTGGCATGCCATGCACCGGGTTCACCACGGGTTGCACGATCTGAAATTTCACACCGGTCTGGCTGGCAAAGTGATCTGCTATGGGTTCGCCGCCTTCATGTCCGCACTGGCTGTGATTTTCCTGCTCATGCTTTAAGTGCTCCCCTTCAGCAGAGCGGCCAGCGTGTCGCTCTGTTTCCCGGCTTGCAGCCATGCCGAGGCTGGTGTTTACTGTCTGTCTTCTGACCGAAAACAGATCGCATGCAGCAAGGAGTCAGCGTGATGCAACACATTGTTTTTCTGGATCGGGATACCATTCCCAGCCAGATCCAACTCCCCCGTCCTGCCTTTGAACACCAGTGGCAGGATTACCCCGCAACCACGCCGGATCAGGTCGTTACACGACTCAAGGACGCCCATATCGCAGTCACCAATAAAGTGGTACTGGATGCCGGTATTTTGCGTCAATTGCCCCAGTTGAAAATGGTGGCGATCGCCGCAACCGGTACTAATAATGTGGATTTAGATTATTGTCGCGCGCATGGCATCGTCGTCAGTAACATCCGGGGTTATGCCACTGGCTCAGTACCCGAGCATGTCATCGCCATGCTGTTCGCTCTGAAAAGAAATCTCTTTGCCTATCATCAGGATATTCAGGCGGGCGTCTGGCAGGACAAGAAACTGTTCTGCTTCTTCACTCACCCGATTGGTGATGTGGCAGGCAGTACGCTGGGCATTATCGGCAGTGGCAGTCTGGGACAGGCGGTCGGAACACTGGCTTCCGCACTGGGTATCAGGGTGATCTTTGCAGAACGCAAAGGCGCAGCCGTCTGCCGTGATGGCTATCTGCCGTTTGAGCAGGTGCTTCAGACTGCCGATGCGATCACCCTGCACTGTCCGCTCACAGAGGCGACGACAAATTTGATTGCGGCCACGGAACTGGCCCAGATGAAACCCGGCAGCCTGCTGATCAATACAGGCCGGGGCGGATTAGTTCATGAAGCAGACTTAGTGGCAGCGCTCAAAACCGGCCCGTTGGGCGGCGCCGGTGTGGATGTGTTTACCGCTGAACCCGCAGACAATTCAAACCCGTTACTGGCCAACGCTGATCTGCCCAACCTGTTACTCACACCCCATGTGGCCTGGGGCGCTGATTCAGCCATTCAGGCACTGGCAAACCAGCTGATAGAGAACCTGGAAGCCTTTGTCGCAGGTAAACCACGCAACCGCGTCTGAGACGCGGTTTATTTGTAGCCCTTTTCTTTTTTGATCAGCTCATAAGCAGCCGTCAGTTCCTGGGCTTTCTGTTTGGCCAGCTCCATCATCTCCGGCGGCAGACCTTTGGCCGCCAGCTTGTCCGGGTGATGTTCGTTCATCAGTTTGCGGTAAGATCGTTTCAGGTCTTTCGCACTGGCGTCCTGTGCAACGCCCAGTAATTCGTAGGCATCAGCCAGTTGATCCCGGCGGGGTGCCTGACGAGGCCCACCCTGCTGCTGGGATTGCTGGCGGTAGAAACCACCGCCCTGCTGAAAACGAAACGCCGCCTCCTGCATGTGCAGACGTCGTTCCAGTTGCTGATCGGAAAATCCCAGTCCCCGGCCAATCACAAAGAGCAATTGGCGTTCTTTCGGATGCAGGCTGCCATCTGCAAAAGCTGCCTGTATTTGCAGCTCCAGGAAGAATTGCAGCAAATCCAGGCGCCCCTGTGTACTGTGCCGAACCCGGCCCAGCACATCCTGCAATGGAAAATCTTCCGCTTTCCCCTCGCGGAATGCATCCTGTGCCAGACGGCGGGCTTCACCATGCAGCTGCATTCTGTCCATGATGGCGCTGGCCACGCGGATCTCTTCCTGCGTCACCCGGCCTTTGGCTTTCGCCATATGGCCCATGACCGAAAATCCGGCATGAAAGAACTCGGCCTGACGGGACTGATGATCCGTCTGCCCGCCTGAAAAACGCCCAAAGCCACCGTCCTGATTAGCATTGCGACGGGCCTGATCGAACTTATGGCCTAAAAAGATGCCTAATAACAAACCAATAGGTCCACCAAGGAGGAAACCAAAAAATGCACCTAGAATCTTGCCCAACACCTGCATGTTATACTCTCTGGTAATTTGCTAAATTGTGCCCGCGAATGCCGTCTAATCTTATGAAAAGAGTGGACTGTCGACATGATCTCTAGCCATAAAGGCAGCCTCAGTCTGACAAATGTCTCGCGGCATCATAGCAGAAAAAATAATAATGATTTTATCCGGTCACAGACCTGTCACCCATCCATTGTGATGCTGTGGAGCAGAAATTGCTTTATCATAGCAACCTTTATCTGGGGACTTCTGGCTCGGGCCGGATACCTGAGGTTGTTGAGTTTTTGTCTGGTTGCGTCGTGGCCCGGACAAAATAGTTCAACCCCCGTTGGGTCACTTTGCGCTATATCATGAACACAGGAATTTAAATCTCAATGTCTTTCACTTCCCGCAGTTTATTGGCGACCATGATCAGCATTGCTTTATATGGCCCGTCAGCATTCGCCAATGATGCCCTCATTGAGAAGGAAACCAGCCCGACGGCCGAGGATGAACTGGCTCTGGTTCGAGGCATGTGCCTGACACCGGATCCCAGCGAAGGGGACCCGAACAACGCCCCAATCCGTATCTCCGCCGATCAGGCCGAAGCATCAAGCGGAGAGAGCGTCACATACTCCGGCGATGTCGTGATTCGACAATCCAACCGCACGGTTGCCGCCGATATTGCCACCATGAACCAGCGCAAGAATACCGTCAGCGCCGAAGGCAATGTTTACTTCCATGATGGCACCATCGAAGTGTATGCCGATAACATGCACAACAACCTGGATACCGATGATGCCGAGATCAACAACGCCGTCTACAGCCTGACCTGCGAAGCCGGCCGTGGTGAAGCGACCAAAATCGAAAAAGAAGGCATGACCTACTACCGGTTGCGGAACGGCACCTATACCACCTGTCCGCCCGGCGACAAAAGCTGGCAATTCACCGCCACCAGTATTGAGCGCGAAGCCGATTCACCGTTTGCCGATTTGTACAACGCCCGCTTCGAAGTCCTCGATGTGCCGGTATTTTACATGCCTTACCTGCGGGTGCCTGTCGGCGATGAGCGCCTGACCGGCTTTCTGTATCCGACCGTCAGCTACGGCTCCCGCGATGGTTTCGAACTGGAAACCCCGTTCTACTGGAACATCGCGCCAAATTACGATCTGACCCTGACACCGAAGTACATGAGTAACCGCGGGGTGCAGCTCAAAAGCCATTTCCGCTATCTGACCGAATTTGGTCAGGGCGGCCTGAAAGGCGAATATCTGCCAGACGACAGTGCAGCCAGCGACAACGATCCGCGCTGGGCCTTCAACTGGTCCCACAGCGGTACTTATGATGAGAACTGGATTTTCCATGTTGATTACAGCAAAGTCAGCGACGTAACCTATTTCTCGGATGTTGATTCTGACATCGGCCGTCGTGAAGACAACAACCTGCTGCAAACCGGCGAAGTCTCCTACCGGGATTACAATTGGGATTCAACCCTGCGGGTCCGGAACTTCCAGCCGCTGACACCCGGGGTCTCTTCCAACTATCGCCTGATGCCGCAGCTTGAATTCAACTACTACGAGCCAGAGCTGGGTTATGGTCTGGACTTTGGTTTGCTGAGCCATATCAGCCGCTTTGAAAATGATGATCCGAGTAAGCCATCGGCAGACCGGGTTCACCTGGAGCCGTCGCTGACGCTTCCCTATGCGACACCGTGGTGGTCGATGACCACAGAAGCCAAGCTGATGTACACCTATTACAATCAGGAATTCGACCCAACCGTAGTCGGCCTGGAAGATCTGGATGAAACCGCGACCCGAACCGTGCCCAGCCTGCGCATGCTGACCGGCCTGTACTTTGAGCGGGATACCGATCTGTTTGGCAGCGACTACACCCAGAGCCTGGAGCCACAACTTCAGTATCTGTATGTGAAAGATGTCGATCAGAGCGATATTTACGGCGCTTATGACACCACGATTTTGCAGACCGATTACTATGGCCTGTTCCGCGAACGCCGCTATTCCAGCGTGGACCGGATTGCCGCAGCCAACCAGTTTACCGTCGGGGCCAGTACCCGGTTCTTCGACAACGATTTAAAAGAGCGTTTCAACCTGTCATTTGGTCAGATCTTTTATCTCAATGATTCCGGTCGTAATCTGCAGGAAGAAGGCGAATCCCAACCGAACTATTCGGCATCCGCCTTTGAGTCAGACTTCAACTATAACGACTGGTTATTCTTCCATGGCAGTCTGCAGTATGACGCCAGCGAAAAAGACATGCAGTTTGCCAACGCGGCGATGGAATACCGGGAAGGCGGCCTGTTTAGCCAGCTCAACTATCGCTATGTCTCGAAAGAGTATATTCAGCAGAGTCTGCCGGATAATAATCAGATCGATAATTACACACAGGAAGGGATTTCTCAGGTCGGCTTCTCGACCGGTTTCCCGATCCATGCGGGTCTGAGCATCCGGGGGGATTACTACCATGACCTCACGGAAAATCAGATGGTGGAAGGACAGATCTCCCTCAACTACCGCTCGGACTGCTGGATGATTACGCTGGGTTACAACGAATACATGGTGGCGCGCAGCAATGTGAACACACAACCGGTTGAGTACGAGCAGAACTTCAGTATCTCGTTCTCGCTGCTGGGTCTGGCTGGCGCACCGGCGGTCGGCGCTTCCAGCGCCAGTGGCAATGCCATCGGTTATGGTCGTCCATTCTACCTGAATAACTAAACAGGACGGGCCATGGCCCGTCCTCACCAACTGCGCATGATGCGCCTGGATACGGATATGAAAATGTGGAAGTCTTTTCTTGTTGGCCTGTCCCTGTTAGGCCTGACCACCAGCTCTCTGGCGGCCATTCAGCCTCTGGATAAAGTCGTCACCATTGTGAACGAAAGCGTGATTCTGCAAAGCGATGTGGATGCCATGCTGAAAACCGTCCATCTCAATGCCGCCCAGCAGGGCCAGTCATTGCCGGATGACAGTGTTCTGATCAATCAGGTGATGGAAAAGCTCATCATGGAAACCCTGCAGCTACAGCAGGCAGAACAGTTCGGGATCCGCATTGATGATAACCGTCTGGATCAGGCGATCGCTCAGATCGCCGCTGAGCGAAATATGTCTCTGGCACAGCTACAGCAGGAACTGGCCAGCAATGGCATCAGCTATCCTATGTTTCGCGAGCAGATCCGCCGGGATCTGACCGCCAGTGAAGCCCGCACCATCATGGTTCGCCGCCGGATCAATATACTGCCACAGGAAGTCGACAACCTCGCGACGCAGCTGAACCAGCAGCAACAGGAAGGGGTGCAGTACAATGTCAGCCATATTCTGATCCGTCTGGACGAAGGCGCCAGTCAGACTGACCGTCAGCGCGCAGAAGGCAAAGCCCGCGATCTGGTCACCCAGCTCAATCAACCGGGTACTGATTTTGCCAATCTGGCTTACAGCGCCTCCAACGGCCCGAAAGCCTTGCAGGGTGGAGCCTGGGGCTGGATGAGCCCGGAAGAAATGCCGACGATTTTCGCCGATCAGATCCATGGGCAGGGGAAAGGTGCTATCATAGGGCCATTCCGCAGTGGTGTGGGTTACCACATTCTCAAAATCAATGATGTGAAGGGTCTGGAGACTATCTCCGTCACGGAAGTGAAAGCCCGCCACATCCTGCTGAAAACCTCCGTCATCCTCAGTGATGAAGGAGCGAAAAAAGAGCTGGAGCAGGTTCGCCAGGATGTCCTGGCCGGTCGTCGCAATTTTGCCGATGCCGCACAGGCACTGAGTGCTGATCCGGGTTCTGCCGTCAATGGCGGTGACCTGGGCTGGCAAACCCCTGACATTTATGTCCCTGAATTCAAAGCGCAGGTCGAATCCCTGCCGGAAGGCACCCTCAGTGAACCGTTTAAGACGGTCCACGGCTGGCATATTGTTGAAGTGCTGGATCGCCGTCAGGTGGATCGCACCGATGCCGCGGTAAAAAACCGTGCCTACCGGATCCTCTTCAGCCGGAAGTTTAATGAAGAAGCTCAGGCGTGGCTGCAGGAATTGCGGGCCGGCGCCTATATTGAACAACCAGGATATGATGATGAACAAGGTTAAACGTATTGCCGTCACGCCGGGGGAACCGGCGGGAATAGGCCCGGATCTCGTGGTGACGCTGGCACAGGAAGTCTGGCCGCACGAGCTGGTCGTTTGTGCCAGTGCCGAGCTCATGGCAGAACGTGCAGCCGCGTTGGATGTCCCACTGGAAGTCATCCGTTATGATGCCAGCCGTCCGGCTGTGCCGCACCGGCCGGGCACCCTGCTCGTCGCCGATCGCCCGCTGGATGCGCCGGTTGTACCGGGCCAGCTGAACGAACGCAATGGCCACTACGTGCTGGAAACATTGCGCCGTGCCGCCGAAGGCAATATGGATGGCGAATTTGCAGCGCTGGTCACCGGACCGGTACACAAAGGCATTATCAATCAGGCAGGTGTGTCCTTCAGTGGCCACACCGAATTTTTTGCCCAGCAGGCGCAATCGAATCAGGTTGTGATGATGCTGGCAACCGAAGGATTACGGGTGGCGCTGGTCACCACGCATATCCCACTGGCGTATGTGGCCAAGGCCATCACCCAGGACAGAATTCATCAGGTCCTTCGTGTCTTGCACGCAGATCTGAAAAGCAAATTCGGCATCAAGACGCCGAAAATTTACGTCTGTGGTCTGAATCCCCATGCCGGGGAAGACGGTCACCTGGGCCGGGAAGAGATCGATGTGATCACCCCGGCACTCAATGTCCTCAGAGAAGAGGACGGCATGCATCTGGTTGGCCCGTTGCCAGCCGATACAATTTTCCAGGGCAAGTACCTGGCCGAAGCTGATGCAGTACTGGCGATGTACCACGATCAGGGCTTACCTGTCCTGAAATTCAAAGGTTTTGGCAATGCCGTCAACATTACGCTGGGGCTGCCTTTTATCAGAACTTCAGTAGATCATGGTACTGCACTGGAACTCGCAGGTACCGGACAGGCGGATACTGGGAGCCTCAGGACAGCGCTGACCCACGCCATCGAAATGGTAGACAAACAACAATGAGCAGTGATCAGGTCCATCTGGGCCACCGCGCCCGTAAGCGCTTTGGCCAGAACTTCTTGCACGACGAGTACATCATCGACAACATCGTCGCCGCGATTAATCCGAAACCAGGCCAGAATCTGGTAGAAATCGGTCCGGGCCTGGGTGCTCTGACTGAGCCTGTTGGCAAACAGGTCGATAAATTTACCGTGGTCGAGCTTGACCGTGATCTGGCTGAGCGTCTGCGCCACCATCCGGTTCTGGCCAGCAAGCTAACGATTCATGAAGGCGATGCTATGCGCTTCGACTTCACGCAGTTGATCAAAGAAAACAACAAGCTGCGGATTTTCGGAAACCTGCCTTACAACGTTTCCACACCGCTGATGTTCCACCTGTTCACTTTCCATGAACATGTAGAAGACATGCACTTCATGCTGCAAAAAGAAGTGGTGAACCGTTTGGCCGCAGGTCCGGGCAGCAAAGCTTATGGTCGTCTGACCGTGATGGCTCAGTACTATTGCAGAGTCATGCCGGTACTGGAAGTGCCGCCAAGTGCGTTTAAACCAGCCCCCAAAGTCGATTCTGCCGTGGTTCGGTTAACACCATATGAGACCTTGCCGCATCCGTGTACTAACCTGAAATGGCTGGATCGCGTGACGCGCGAAGGATTTAACCAGCGCCGTAAAACCATCCGGAACTGCTATAAGTCTCTGATGGATGCAGAAACGCTGGAACATCTGGGGATCAATCCGGGCGCTCGTCCGGAAAACCTGACTCTGGAACAGTTTGTGGCCATGGCGAACTGGCTGGATGCCAACCCAACCCACTAAACAGCGTGTGCCGGACCCCATGTCCGGCCTTTTTGCAATAGGGTAAAGTCGTTTCGAAAGGAAGCTGCAAGGTGAACAAGAAATCAAATCCAACCATCAAATGCCGCGTCATCACTCACTATATTGATGACCAGTCGGAACCAGAACAAGATCGCTACGTCTTTTCTTACACCATTACTATCTGCAATCTGGGCCAGGGCAATGCGCAATTACTGCGTCGTCGCTGGCTGATCACAGATGCCAATGGCAAGAAACTGGTCGTAGAAGGTGAAGGGGTCGTCGGTGAGCAGCCCACCATTGCTGCCAACGATGAATATACCTATACCAGCGGGACCATCATCGAAACCCCACTGGGAGTGATGGAAGGCCATTACGTCATGATCGACGAAGATGGCAACGAGTTTCAGGCAGAAATCTTACCTTTCCGCCTCGCAATTCCCAATATTCTGCATTAATCACAGGGCATGCATGGCGACTTATCTGGTCGGTGATATTCAGGGCTGTTACCGTGAACTGTGCGCCTTACTGGCGCACGTCGGGTTCAGCGAAAAAGAAGATGAGCTCTGGCTGGCGGGCGATCTCGTCGCCCGCGGGCCGGATTCTCTCTCGACCCTGCGTCTGGTGAAATCGCTGGGCAGCAGTGCCACCAGCGTGCTGGGTAATCACGATTTGCACTTACTGGCTGTGGCCCGAGGCATCGGCAAAGCCAAGCAAAAAGATCAGATTGATCAGATTTTGCAAGCCAGCGACAGCGATGCATTGCTTGACTGGCTCAGCCGCCAGCCTCTGCTGGCCGAACATCCCACACACCCGGTTGTCATGGTCCATGCCGGTATCCCCCCGCAATGGCAGCTCGACGATGCCCGACGCTGCGCGCGCGATGTCGAAGCCATGCTGCAAAGCGAGCACCAGCAATGGCTGCTGAGCAATATGTACGGCAATGAACCTGACCTGTGGGATCCTGCGCTGCCCGGGCTGGACAGATTGCGCTTCACCATCAATGCGCTAACCCGGATGCGCTACCTGTATCCCGATGGTCGGCTGGAGATGCATTGCAAACTGCCTCCGGGCGAGCCAGGCACAGATCACCTGCTGCCCTGGTTTCAGTTTCCCCGCACACAACCGCTGGGTAAAACCATTATTTTCGGTCACTGGGCCTCACTGATGGGCTATCAGGATGACAAGGCGATCGGACTGGACACCGGCTGTGTCTGGGGCCATCAGCTCACCATGCTGCGCTGGGAAGACCAGCAACGTTTTGAACAGACCCGACTCACCAACTCAGTTGACCACTAAGGGCGAGCGGGCAATGAAGCCATCACACCCGCTGCCGTTTCCTGAAAAGCCCGACGCAGCCAGTCCAGCAAAGCCACAACCCGCTCATCGCCCTCGATCGCATTCGGTGAGAGCAGACAATAAGACGAGCCGTCCGGCGTAAATCCGAACGGGGCGGCCAACTGTCGGTTTTTGATATCACTGCCCACCATGTAAACTGACCCCAGACCACAGCCGCTGCCGGCGTAGACCGCCTCAAGCATAATGTAGAAATGTTCAAACCAGATCTCATCCCGGACAGGGACAATCTGATGTGAGCGCTGCTGCCAAACCTGCCAGGCACTGGGCCGGGTTTGGCTATGCAGCCGTGTCACCGGCTCGGTGTCGGATGCACGCTGCTCCCACTGTTCAGTCAGCATCACCGGGCCGGTGAGCTCAGGAGCAATGATGGCGGCGTGATAGTTCGGACTCCAGCTGAAATCGTCCCGGCGGATTGCAATATCGGCCTGGCTGTGCAAGAAATCAATCGGCCCACCGGATGCGCTCAGGTGCAGCTCTATCTCTGGGTGCCGGGACTGGAAGTCCGCCAGACGTGGGATCAGCCACTTCATCATGATCGTCGGTTCGCAAGAAACCACTAATGGAGACCGGGTGTCCGGTGCTTTCAGCGCTTTCAGCGTTTGCTTGAGAATATCAAACATTTCCTGACAACCAGCCTGCAACTGCTCGCCCTGTGGCGTCAGAAAAATGCCCCGGTTTCTCCGCTCAAACAATTGCAATCCCAGCGTCCCTTCCAACTGTGTCATCTGCCGGCTGACTGCAGATTGCGTCACGCACAATTCATCCGCAGCTTTCACCAGACTTTGATGCCGCGCAGCAGCTTCAAAGACACGCAGGGCATTGAGTGAAGGTAATTTCATGATCGTTGAGTTTTCCGCAAGTATTCATTGAGAAGTTATCAATATTCAATGTACAGAATTTACAGAACAATATGACGAAATCAACTGAACAATAACTTGAATATTTGTAAAGGAAATCTGAAATGACCGAAGTTTTTGCCGTTGTCATGATTACTGTGCTGGCCGTGATCAGCCCTGGTGCTGATTTTGCCATGGTCACCCGGAGCAGTTATCTGTGTGGCCGGAAAGCGGGATTGCTGGCCGCTCTGGGTATCGCTGCCGGCGTGTTGATTCATGTCGGCTACACCATGCTCGGGGTCGGTATCCTTATCGCCACCTCCCCGGTTTTGTTTGCGGCCATCCAGTATCTCGGGGCGGTGTATCTGATCTATATCGGGTTCAGTACGCTGCGCAGCAGAACCCACTTAGCGGCCGCTGAAGACACGCCACTGAACCCTTCAGGTTTTGCTGCATTCAGACAGGGATTGATGACCAATGCGCTCAATCCGAAAACCACCCTCTTTGTGCTCAGCACGTTTACGCAAATGGTCAATCCGGACACCCCGGTATGGGTCCAGCTGGCTTATGGACTCTTTATGGCGGGCGCACATGGGGTCTGGTTCAGCCTGGTGGCGATGTTCTTTTCTCAGGCATCCCTCAGAACCGCCATGCTCAGTCGCCAGGGCATGATCAACCGAACCATCGGCAGTATTCTGATGCTGCTGGGAGCTTCATTGGCGCTGGCCCCCATGGCCGGATAATTCACATCGGCCCGTGTTCACACACGGGCCAAATCGCATGCAGCAGGGTTACTCACGCTCGAGTACGATAAATTCCATGTCATGCGCGTTTTTTTCGTCTGCCGCATAGTGCTCGCTGTAAACCTGCTTCCAGCCCTGCCCCCAATCTGGAAAACAGGTATCACCCTCAACCGTCAAATCAATCAACGTCAGATACAGCGCATCGGCCATCGGCAGGCATTCAGCATACACACTGCCACCGCCAATGATCATCAACTCTTCAACCGCGCCTGCCGCCACTTGGGCAGCGTGAAGATCAGTCACCACCGTTACCCCTTCCGCACGATAATCCGGGTTGCGGGTGATCACGATATTATGACGACCCGGCAAAGGACGACCGATGGACTCAAACGTTTTGCGTCCCATCACAATGGGTTTCCCCAGCGTCACTTTTTTAAACCAGGCGAAGTCAGCCGGTAAATGCCAGGGCATCGCGTTATCTTTGCCAATCACTCTGTGCTTTGCCATCGCGGCGACCATACTGATTTTCACGCGTCTCACTCCTTTTAAATCACTGGTCGGCGACGATAAAACATTAGGCCGGGCATTGCCAGTCCAATTGCAAGGGCTGCCACAGTAAAGGCTGCAGTGATCCCGTTTTCCGCCATGCGTTGCCAGATCTCGGGGGAGAAACCATGCTGATTCAGATCCACCAGGGCAATCATGGTTTTAAACGCATAAACGCCGGGCACCATGGGGATCACCGCCGCCACAGTGAACACATGCGGCGGTGCCAGCAATCTGCGCGACCAGATGATACCGGTTGTACCCACCAGCAAAGCTGCGAAGAAACTCGCCCATTCAATCGGCATCCCGTGGTGCATCAGCACGAACCGGCAACCGTGACCCAGTGCCCCCGCCATGGCGCAGTATTTCAATACCCTCACAGGCACGTTAAATACCATGGCAAACCCGACGGCCGGAATCGCAGCCAGAACCATATCTGCAGGCAGTGCAAAAAGCCATTGCAGTCCAGTCATGACAGCCACCCCCAGACGTTCAGCAGATTCATTGCCGCAACAATGCCGAGGCTGGTCGACAGCGTCAGTAAGCTGGCCATCACCCAGCGGGAAATCCCCAGATTCACAAAACCGGATACCATATCAGCCACAGCATTAATCAGTGGAAAACCGGGCACCAGTAACAGCACGGACGAGGCCATGGCCAGAAAGGGCTCATTCCCCAGCGCAAATAAAGGAGCAGATGCCGATACCGCGGTCGCCACAAACGCAGCAGCAGCAAAAGTCAGCAGTGGGTTAAAGTGATGATGCGCCATCCAGAGTCGCAAGGCCATGGCAGCAGAGGCGGCAATCAAGGTGATCAGCGCCAGGATCCAGTCGCCCCCCGCCAGCAGGCAAAATGCGGCGCAGGACAGACCGATCATCAGAATCACTCCCAGCGGCGGATAACGCTGAGGCTGGATCGCCGCCAGACGTTTTGCCATGCTATCCGGATCCAGCAGCCCTTTTTCCGCCATGATGCACAGGTGGTGGATCCGGATCACCACCGCCATATTGATCCCGTGATCCCGGCAGCGGCGTGTGGTCGTCAGACAATGCCCTTCAACATGGACGGTCACCACAATGGCATTCGCGGTCAGCGCAATATTGACCTCGTGCACACCCAGTGCCAGCCCCACACGTTGACTGACATCCACCACGACCGCAGATTCCGCGCCATGCTGTAATAACCGCTGGCCGACCTGTGCGACAATCCGGGCGATATCCCGTTCCATTTTCAGTGTGACTGGCTGCATCCTGACTCCCTCTGCTTCCGTGCTTGCTGTGCATTATCGCTGCTCAGAGAAAATTCAATTTGATGGGGCACAAAAAAACCGCTCCTGAGAGCGGTTTTCAGATCAACGGCCGTTATGGCTTGTAAATGATTTCGACATCATAGTCGTCTTCATTCCAGTCATCCCAGTCGTCGTCATCATCGTCATCGTCTTGCTTGGCATTTTTCTTCAGCTGCTGCTCGTGGTAGTCATCCCACTTGAAGTCGACTTTCTTGGTCTCTTCGACTTCTTCCTCTTCCTCGACGATTTGAGGAATGGAAGCAATCAGATCCATCAGCTCATAAGTCAGCGGCTTGATGCCGGTCCGGTTCAGGGCAGAGATACAGAAATACTTGTCTTCCCATGCCAGCGCTTCCAGCACTTCCTGGATCTTTTCCTGCGCTTCTTCTTCCGGCAGCAGATCCACCTTGTTAAAGAGGATCCAACGCGGCTTGTTCACCAGCTTCTCGCTGTACTGCTCCAGCTCATTGAGGATCGTAAAGGCATTCTCAACCGGATCCGAGCCGTCCGCCGGCAGTAGATCGATCATGTGCAGCAGCACGCGGCAACGCTCCAGGTGCTTCAGGAAGCGGATCCCCAGACCAGCACCGTCAGCAGCCCCTTCGATCAGGCCCGGAATGTCGGCCACCACAAAGCTACGCTCGCTATCCACACGTACCACACCCAGGCTTGGGACCAGTGTGGTAAACGGATAATCCGCAACTTTTGGCTTCGCTGCAGAAACCGCACGAATGAAGGTCGATTTACCCGCATTCGGCAAGCCCAGCATCCCTACGTCAGCCAACAGCAGCAGCTCAAGGCGCAGATGACGAATCTCACCCTTGGTGCCCATGGTTTTCTGGCGTGGTGCCCGGTTTACGGACGATTTAAAGCGGGTGTTGCCCAGACCATGGAAACCACCTTTGGCCACCATGATTTTCATGCCGTGTTTGGTCAGGTCGGCAATCACCTCACCGGTCTCTTCATCCACCGCTCGGGTTCCCACCGGTACAGACAGAACACGGTCGTTCCCGCGCTTACCGGTACAGTTGCCGCCACGGCCATTTTCACCGCGCTCCGCCGCATGAAAACGTTCGAAACGGTAATCGATCAGTGTATTCAGGTTCTCGTCCGCCAGCAGATACACATCGCCGCCGTCACCACCATCGCCGCCATCAGGGCCGCCTTTCGGGACATACTTTTCGCGACGGAAGCTGACAGTACCGTTACCGCCGTCACCTGCATCCACCCGGATTACCGCTTCATCTACAAATTTCATCTTATTCTCCGCACTCTGGCGCTCACGTCGTCAGTCACGGGCATACGCCGCCTGACTGTCTTTATTGTAATACCAATCGGAATAATTCTCAGGGCAAGGCATTGCCCACTGGCAGCGAGGATGAGGCCACCCTGCTCCATAACAAAAAGCCCCGCCAATTGGCAGGGCTTTCACGTTCTTCACGAAACTGAACTTATTCAGCAGATTCGATAGAAACGAATTTACGGTTTTGTGGACCTTTCACTTCGAACTTCACTTTGCCATCAGTCAGAGCGAACAGAGTGTGGTCTTTACCCAAACCTACGTTAGTACCAGCGTGGAACTTAGTACCACGTTGACGAACGATGATGTTACCTGCCAGAACAGATTCGCCACCGAAACGCTTAACACCTAGGCGTTTACTTTCTGAATCACGGCCGTTACGAGTAGAACCGCCAGCTTTTTTGTGTGCCATCTCTAAACTCTCCTAATTCTTAAGCGCTGATGCCAGTGATTTTGACTTCAGTGAACCACTGACGGTGGCCCATTTGCTTACGAGAATGCTTACGACGACGGAACTTAACGATTTTTACTTTATCGCCACGACCGTGTGTCACAACTTCAGCAGTCACTTTACCACCCGCAACGAATGGTGCACCAACTGTTACTTCTTCACCGTTAGCAACCAGCAGAACTTTGTCGAATTCAACGTTCGCACCAGTTTCAACGTCCAGTTTTTCCAAGCGTAAGGTCTGGCCTTCGCTCACTCGGTGTTGCTTACCACCACTTTGAAAAACAGCGTACATGTCTTACTCCGCTTATCCGCATAGGCCACTTGCCACGGCAAAATTTGGGCAATGGGTATGCGCTTAATCTTGTCATCAATAGGGCGCGAATATTACTGGAAATCGCGCTGCTTGGCAAGCCGTTGGCTAAAGAAAAATGGCGAAAACCTGCTCAGCAGAAAAAGTCATTCAATTTGCATGACTGGAGGTTAGGAAGCTGAGAAGGTTTTAGTGTAGTATGCCTGCATCTTTCTATTTTGATTGCGCCGATACGGCTTACAATTTTGCTGGATGTATCATGGATTTCAAAACTATCCAAGCACTCACCGCCGATGATATGGCGGCGGTTGACGCAAAGATTCAGGCACAACTGACCTCAGAAGTCGCCCTGATCAACCAACTGGGATTTTATATCGTCAGCAGCGGTGGTAAACGCCTGCGTCCTATTCTCGCGATTCTGGCCGCCCGGGCACTTGGCTACCAAGGCGAAAAACACATCACGGCAGCGGCGTTTATTGAGTTCATTCATACCGCCACCTTGCTCCATGACGATGTGGTGGACGAATCAGACATGCGCCGCGGGAAAGCCACCGCCAATGCCGCTTTCGGAAATGCCGCCAGTGTGCTGGTTGGTGATTATATCTATACCCGCTCTTTCCAGATGATGACCAGCCTGAGATCCTTGCGGATCCTCGACATTATGAGCGAGGCGACCAATGTGATCGCAGAAGGTGAAGTCCAGCAACTGATGAACTGTAACGATCCGGACACCACCGAAGCCAGTTACATGCAGGTCATCTATTCCAAAACTGCACGTTTGTTCGAAGCCGCCACTCAGGTCGCGGCGATCCTGTCGGATGCATCCGAATCTGTCGAGCTGGCACTGCAGGAATACGGCCGGTATCTGGGTACAGCTTTCCAGCTGATTGACGATGTGCTGGATTACAGTGCAGACGGCGAAGAAATGGGCAAAAACGTTGGGGATGATCTGGCGGAAGGGAAACCGACCCTGCCTCTCTTGCACGCCATGCAACACGGAAATGCGGTTCAGGCTGCAATGATCCGTGAAGCCATTGAGCGAGGCAACGGTCTGGACAAACTGCAACCGATTCTCGCCTGTATGGAAGAGCACGGCTCTCTGGCCTACACTCAGCAACGTGCTGAGGAAGAAGCAGAAAAAGCCATTGCAGCCCTTTCTGTGCTGCCTGAGAGCGACTACAAAGCCGCATTGATTGCGCTGGCGCACCTGTCGGTGAACCGCACCAAGTAATTCCTTTTTGTCATGCCCCTTTTTTGCGGCCTGATGTTCTTCAGGCCGCGACTTGCTTCCACACTCATTTCTGCTTCCGCGCGCGATATTTTTGCCTGCACTATAGTTATCAGAGCAGGGAAACCCGTTTATCTTCTTTGTCGGAGGTCAGCATGCAAACCAAAGATGTGAAACAGGGCATGTGGGTTGAATACCCGCAAGGGATCGCAGAAGTGATCGAAGTCGATCCGGATCATGATACCGCCCTGATTGAAAACCTGAAGGATCACAAACGGATCCATATTCAGTGCAGTGAATTAAAAGACGAGCCGCAATTGCATGGCGGCTGTAACGATTATTACTGAGACCAACCGGATGAATTCCGGAGCCTGAAACAAACAAAGCGGCCTGAGGCCGCTTTGTTGATCGATACCGGTTGATCGATACCGGTTGATCAACCGGATCATGCAAGACAGTTTTACTTCGCAGCGAAGGTTTCGCCCAGCTCGATGTCGCCTTTCAGCGTTGTCAGCATGCTGTCCAGTGCTTCTTGCTCAAACGCACTCAGTGAGCCGTAATCCAGCACTTCTTCCGCACCGTTCTTACCCAGACGTACCGGCTGTGCAAAGAAACGGGCATGTTTGCCGTTACCTTCAACGTAGGCACACTCAATCACATTCTGCTCGCCCTGCAGAGCACGAACCAGTGACAGACCAAAACGGCAAGCCGCCTGACCCATAGACAGGGTTGCAGAACCGCCGCCCGCTTTCGCTTCAACCACTTCGGTGCCCGCGTTCTGAATTCGTGGCGTCAGCGCTTTCACTTCATCTTCTGTGAACGTCACGCCTTCAACCTGCGACAGCAGCGGCAGAATCGTCACGCCAGAGTGGCCGCCGATAACCGGCACCTTCACTTCACGCGGGTTCAGACCTTTCAGTTCAGCCACGAAAGTTTCAGAACGGATGATATCCAGTGTGGTCACACCGAACAGTTTGTTCTTGTCGTAAACACCTGCTTTCTTCAGGACGTCAGCGGCAATGGCAACAGTGGTGTTTACCGGGTTGGTGATGATGCCGATACACGCTTTCGGACAAACAACGGCAATTTTCTCGGCCAGAGATTTCACAATACCGGCATTGACGTTAAACAGATCGGCACGATCCATACCTGGCTTACGCGCCACGCCTGCAGAAATCAGCACCACATCGGCACCTTCCAGTGCTGGTGTTGGATCTTCACCGGCATAACCTTTGATTGAAACTGGCGTTGGGATGTGGCTCAGATCAGCCGCAACACCTGGGGTCACAGGGGCAATATCATAAAGTGCCAGGTCAGAGCCGGCAGGCAGTTCATTTTTCAGCAGCAGAGCCAGAGCCTGGCCGATACCGCCAGCCGCACCAATAACAGCAACTTTCATTTTCGTTCTCCTTTACGATAGATATGAGGGGCTCTTGATCTTTCGTCATCCCAAAAGCGCAAAGCCCCCAGGGTTCAACAGACAGACCCTTCGCACTGACATCAGGTGTAGGCCCAATGTTGTCACCCTGAATCGGATATTTTTCATTTTCTCGGGCACCAAGACGGTATAGGAAGCCCCGAAAAAAAACAATCATACCCCCTCAGCTTTGCGATGTTACGCAGGCAGGCATCACATTTTCCTTTCAACACATTCAGTAAACTTCATGCAAAAAAAGTGATTTACTCAATAATTATGCAATCGACTAAACTCATAACAGTAACTTAGTCCCAACTTTGAATGAACACTGTTTGCTACTGACTAAGAGGTTGTGACAAAATATGGCCCCTCTCCCTGTACATGAAATTTACTTATGCGTAGCTCTGATAAACAAGAACGCTTGATAAAAGCCTTCAAAGCCATACTCAAGGAAGAAAAATTCAGCTCTCAAGGCGAGATCGTTGACGCCCTGAAAGCGCAGGGTTTCGATAATATTAACCAATCGAAAGTGTCACGGATGCTGACAAAATTTGGCGCTGTGCGGACCCGCAACGCCAAAATGGAAATGGTTTACTGCCTGCCCGTTGAACTGGGGGTACCGACAATCAGCAGCCCGCTGAAGGAGCTGGTGATGGAGGTTGGCTATAACCATGCCATGGTGGTGATCCACACCGGACCAGGTGCGGCGCAGGTCATTGCCCGTCTGCTGGATTCATTGGGCCGCGCTGAAGGCATTTTGGGTGTGGTTGCTGGTGATGATACGATTTTTATCACCCCGACCCTGAACACCACTTCAGAAGAGCTGTTCGATTCGGTCTGCTCGCTGTTTGATTACAGCAAGTAACCCTGAGTCTGCACGCTGCCCTCTCTGAACCATAGAGAGGGCAAACATTCATTCCCTGCTCATTTTCCCCGTTCTGCCCGCGCCGGATTTCAAACAAGAGTGGATATTTATGCTCTTCTGAACCTGTCTGATGTCGCAATCTCATTACTTTTTGACAAAAAGGCATTTACAAAGTTTTAAACTCCTCCAAAACGTTTGCTATTATCTCTTTGATTTGTTTAAAGCATTGCGAGCCGGATTGCCGCTCACAGCTGATAAGAATGAACACAACAGGAAGGGATCACAATGGCATTTTCAAAACTGCTGAAAGTCAGCGCATTATCTGCGACCGTCATGGCGTCCGGATTGGCGCACGCAGAAGAATTCATCACCATTGGTACAGGCTCAGTCACCGGGGTGTATTACCCGACAGGCGGCGCAATCTGTAAGCTCGTGAACAACGAGCGTAAAACCAACGGCATTCGCTGTTCCGTCGAATCAACCGGTGGCTCAGTCTACAACGTGAACACCATGCGTGCCGGGGAACTGGATTTCGGTGTGGTGCAATCCGACTGGCAATATCACGGCTACAACGGCACCAGCGAATTTAAAGAAATGGGTCCTTATAAAGAGATGCGCGCTGTTTTCTCGCTGCATACAGAACCCTTTAACATCATCGCCCGCACCGATGCAGGCATTAACAATCTCGACGACCTGAAAGGCAAACGCGTGAACATCGGTAACCCGGGTTCAGGCGACCGCGCGACCATGGAAGTCGTGATGAATGCGATGGGCTGGAACAAAGATGACTTTAAACTGGCTGCAGAACTGAAAGGTTCTGAGCGTTCTCAGGCGCTGTGTGATAACAAGATCGACGCCTTTGTTTACGTGGTTGGTCACCCGAACGGATCCATCAAAGAAGCTACCACTTCATGTGACGCTAAACTGGTTCCTGCGACAGGTGCTGCCATCGATAAATTAGTTGCAGACAACCCTTACTACGCGAAATCGACCGTACCGGGTGGCATGTACCGCGGTACAGATAACGACGTCAACAGCTTTGGTGTTGCTGCGACACTGGTATCTTCAACCAAAGTCTCTGACGATGCTGTGTATGCTGTCGTGAAAGCCGTGTTCGAAAACTTCCACGTCTTTACGCGTCTGCACCCAAGCTTCGCGAACCTGAAAAAAGAAGACATGGTGAAAGCCGGTATTTCGATTCCACTGCATCCGGGTGCAGAGAAATACTACAAAGAAGTCGGCCTGATCAAATAAGCCTCTTTGTGCTGATTTCAGTCAAGTGCACCGTTTTTACGGTGCACTTTTTGTCTGACGAAGCACAAAAACGAACACACCTTTAGACTAACCCTGTCTAGAATTCATAATAAGCCTCAATGATATAACTCCGGATCGCTCCTGATCATATAGGAAGTAGCATGACAAAAACCGACCATAACGATGTCCAGGACATGGTGGCACAGGCGGATACCGGCGCTCGCAATCCCGACGGTTTACAAGGCAGAATCCTGTGGACTGTTGCTTTGTGCTGGTCCTTATTCCAGCTGTGGTACGCCTCACCGCTGCCTTTTATTTTTGACATCGGTATCTTTAACGATACTGAAGCACGCTCCATTCACCTGGCATTTGCCATCTTTCTTGCCTTCACGGCATTTCCGGCACTGAAACATTCACCCCGAGACAAAATTCCACTCCAGGATTGGGTGATCGCTTTGCTGGCCAGCTTCTCGGCTGCGTACATCTTTTTATTCTATGAGGCCTTATCTGGCCGAGCCGGGGCACCAACCACCATGGATGTGGTGGTTGCGGTGACCGGGATGATTCTGCTGCTCGAAGCGACAAGACGTGCACTGGGTCCGCCGCTGATGGTGGTGGCCTCCGTATTCCTGCTCTACACCTTCGCCGGCCCACACATGCCGGATGTCATCGCACATAAAGGTGCCAGTCTGAACAAAGCCATGTCGCATCTGTGGCTCACCACAGAAGGGGTCTTCGGCGTCGCCTTGGGGGTCTCCACTGCGTTCGTATTCCTGTTTGTACTCTTCGGTGCCATGCTGGAACGGGCCGGGGCCGGAGCTTACTTTATTAAAGTGGCATTCTCCCTGCTGGGCCATATGCGTGGCGGCCCCGCCAAAGCGGCGGTCGTCGCATCGGGTTTATCTGGCCTGGTGTCGGGATCGTCCATCGCCAACGTAGTGACGACGGGCACATTCACAATTCCGCTGATGAAACGTGTCGGTTTCCCGGGCTATAAAGCCGGGGCCGTCGAAGTGGCAGCATCCACAAACGGACAACTCACACCGCCGATCATGGGGGCTGCGGCTTTCCTGATGGTGGAGTACGTCGGGGTCTCGTATGTCGAGGTCATCAAAGCCGCCATCTTACCGGCACTGATTTCCTATATTGCGCTGCTGTATATTGTACATCTGGAAGCCTGCAAGGCGGGCATGACGGGCTTGCCAAGACATTACCAGCCAACACTGGCGCAGAAACTGCTTTCTTTCACCGGCACCATTGTCGGGCTTATTGTTCTCAGTGCCATTGTGTATTACGGCATTGGCTGGACAAAGGATGTCTTTGGCGCTGCGGCCACACCGATCATTGCAGTGGCGATCCTGATCGCCTATGTCGCCCTGATCCGGATTGCAGCCAATTATCAGGATCATTTACTAGAGGATCCGGATCAGGAACTGACCGAAGTGCCGGATCCCGGCCCGACAGTCAAATCCGGATTATATTTCCTGCTGCCCATCGTGGTGCTGGTCTGGTGTCTGACTGTAGAACGTTTTTCTCCGGGCCTGTCTGCATTCTGGGCTACGATGTTCATGATTTTTATTCTGCTGACCCAGCGACCGCTGCTGGCGCTGTTCACTAAAGAGCAGACATTGGCAGAAGCTGGAAAACAAGGCTGGCATGATCTGCTGGAAAGTCTGGTCACTGGTGGACGCAACATGATCGGCATTGGGGTGGCGACTGCTGCTGCCGGGATCATCGTTGGTGTGGTCACACTCACCGGGATCGGCCTGGTCATGACGGATTTTGTCGAGTTCATCTCCGGCGGGAACATCATGCTGATGTTGCTGTTCACCGCAGTCATCAGTCTGATCCTGGGCATGGGCCTGCCCACGACAGCCAACTACATCGTCGTTTCCACCCTGATGGCACCGGTTATTGTCACTCTGGGTGCAGAAAACGGCCTGATCATTCCGTTGCTGGCAGTGCATCTGTTCGTGTTCTATTTCGGGATTCTGGCAGACGATACACCGCCGGTTGGTCTGGCGGCCTTTGCTGCAGCTGCGATTGCGAAAAGTGACCCGATCCGTACCGGTATTCAGGGCTTCACTTATGACATTCGCACGGCAATCCTACCTTTCATGTTCATCTTCAATACCCAGTTACTGCTGATGGATATTGATACCTGGTGGCACCTGCTTCTGACGGTGGCCTCCGCCGTGATCGCAATGCTGACGTTCTCGTCTGCAACTCAAGGATGGTGGTTCACCAAAGTGAAATGGTGGGAAGCCATCCTGCTGCTGTTGATCACCTTCTCGCTGTTCCGGCCGGGATTCTGGTGGGATATGGTTTACCCGCCGAAGCATGAAATGCCAGGCACTCTGATTGTGGATGCCGCCGATAAACTGGCTGTGGGTGAGCCACTTGAAGTCCAGGCAACCGGCATGGATCTGCTGGGTGATGAAGTCACCAAGCATGTGCTGCTGCCCTTTGATGCGGCTGCCGTCGATCCCAATGAGAAGATCGCGTCCACTGGCCTGATGCTGAAACAGGATGGCGATAAAATGATCGTGGAGCTGGTCGAATTCGGCAGTCCTGCGGAGCAAGCCGGGATCGATTTTGGCTGGGAGATTGTGACGGTCAGCCTGCCAGCAGCCCGCCCGATGAAAGAGTGGGTCTTCGTGCCGACACTGGCCTTACTGGCATTGCTGGGCTGGAATCAACGCCGCAAAGCCAATCTGGATTCGCAACGCAAAGTTGACCCCCCGCAAAACGCCAATCAGGGCTAAACTTGAGTCAGAATATGCATGCTCACCCACAGGCAGCAACGCCTGTGGGTTTCTGACAAGGTAAAACGCCTATGTATCAACACATTCTAGTACCCGTCGATCTCAATGAGAATGGATTTTGTGATCAAGCGGTCGCGCTGGCCGTCTGGCATGCACAGCGTTCCGGTGGGATCATTCATTTACTGAACGTGCTGCCCGGTATCCACATGGCCATGGTCTCCAGTTATTTTCCCAAAGATGCAGCCCGGAAAATGATGCAGGATACCCAGCTGAAACTGAGGGAGTTTGCTACAACCCATATTCCTGAGGGGGTTCAGCATGTCGAGACTGTTTCGGAAGGGAAACCCTGGAGCACAATTGTTGATCATGCCCGTCAGGTCAAAGCAGATTTGATCATTATGCCCAGCCACCAGCGCACCAAAGTCGATAAGCTGATGCTGGGATCGGTTGCCGCAAAAGTCGTGGAAAATGCACCGGGTCAGATCCTGGTCCTGAAACCGCCCGGCTGCTAACGCTTAGTTGCGGTGGTCGTACCCCCAGCGAGGCACCAGTCCCTGTTCGACTCCCAGATGATCCAGGATCCGCGCCACCATGAAATCAACCAGATCGTCAATGGAGGTCGGCTGGTGATAAAAACCAGGCGCCGCTGGCATGATGGTCGCTCCCAGATTCGACAGCTTGAGCATATTTTCAAGGTGCAATGACGAAAACGGCGTTTCGCGAACCACCATCAGCAATTGTCCGCGTTCTTTCAGCACCACGTCAGCAGCCCGTTCCAGCAGGTTGTCGGACATGCCGTGTGCAACGGATGCCAGTGTCCCGGCAGAGCACGGACAGACCACCATCTTCTTTGGCGCAGCAGAACCGGATGCCACCGGAGAGAACCAGTCTTCCTTACCGCAAACCACCAGCTGATCGCCGTGATAGTTCAGGTGCTCCGCCAGTGCGGCTTGTGCCGCTTCCGGCCCAGCCGGTAACTTCAGACCATGCTCAGTTGCCAGCACCACTCTTGCCGCAGAAGAAATCAGCAGATAGACCTGATAATCCGCCGCCAGCAAGCATTCCAGCAAGCGTAGGCCATAAGGTGCGCCGGATGCGCCGGTCCATGCCAGCGTGATGCGTTTATCCTGCATTTGCTTCTCCCAGTGCGGTCAGCAGTTTGTCGTGAATCCCGCCAAATCCGCCGTTACTCATCACCAGAATGTTATCTCCGGGACGCGTCTGAGCAACAATACGCTGGACCAGTGCATCCAAATCGGCTTCACACACTGCCGGTTGCACGCACAAATCAGCGATCTCCTGAACCGACCAGGGAATGGTGTCCGGCTGGAACAGGAAGACTTCATCCGCAGCCGCCAGAGCCGGGGCCAGATCCGCTTTATGAACCCCCAGCTTCATCGTGTTCGAGCGCGGCTCCAGCACCGCCAGAATGCGCGAATCACCAACTTTGGCGCGCAATCCGCCCAGTGTCAGTTGCACGGCGGTCGGGTGATGGGCGAAATCATCGTAAACCGTCACGCCGCCCTGCTCACCTTTGTACTCTAAACGCCGTTTGGTATTGACGAAACGGGCCAGTGCTTCACAGGCCAGATCCGGAGTCACGCCCACATGCCGGGCGGCGGCTATCGCCATCAGGGCATTACTGACATTATGATCGCCCACCAAATCCCAGCGGACGGTTCCGGCAACCCTGCCTTCAAATAGCACCTCAAATTCACTGCCGTCTGCGGTGGCTTTGCGTGCCTGCCAGTGGCCATCTTCACCACTGTATTCCAGCTCACTCCAGCACCCCATGGCCAGCGTCTCATCAATCGCAGGCACGCCTTTCGGTGTCAGAATCTTGCCTTCTCCCGGCACAGTCCGGACTAAATGATGGAACTGACGCTGTATCGCGGCCAGATCCGAAAAAATATCTGCGTGATCGAACTCCAGATTGTTCATAATCAGCGTTCGTGGTCGATAATGAACAAACTTAGAACGTTTATCGAAAAAAGCACTATCGTATTCGTCCGCTTCCACGACGAAAAAGCAACTTTCCCCTAACCGTGCGGAAATTCCGAAGTTTCCGAGCACGCCACCCACTAAAAATCCAGGCTGATAACCGCAGTCTTCCAGAATCCATGCCAGCATACTGGCCGTCGTGGTCTTACCATGCGTACCGGCCACCGCCAGCACCCAACGGTCGTGTAACAAAAATTCCTGCAACCACTGCGGCCCGGAGGTATAACGCAGATTTTTATTCAGGACATATTCGACACAAGGGTTACCGCGGCTCATGGCGTTCCCAATCACCACCAGATCGGGCGCAGGATCCAGTTGGCTCGGGTCATAACCCTGAATAATTTCAATCCCTTGCGATTCAAGCATGGTGCTCATCGGCGGATAAACGTTGGCATCACTACCGGTCACTTTATGGCCAAGCTGCTTCGCCAGCATGGCGGCTCCACCCATAAAAGTGCCGCAGATTCCGAGAATATGGATATGCATAACTGTCGGCTCACAAACAAAAAATAGGTTACGACCACGCTTCAGTGTTACTTCGTTACCATAAAAAAGATCTTTATATACAATTGCAGTCAAACAATAACTGGCCAATGGCCGAGGGTACAGTTCAATTGTCCGAAAAGAGGCATTGTACCTAACATTTCTACCCCCATGACAACACGATGCAAGGATTGTATATGTCCGATATTAGAACCCTTGGCGAGTTCATTGTCGAGAATCAGCACGACTTCCCCCATGCCAGCGGTGAACTGTCTTCCCTGTTGGGTTCCATTAAACTGGCGGCCAAAATCGTCAACCGTGAAATCAATAAAGCAGGTCTGGTTGATATTACCGGCGACGTCGGCAGCGAAAACGTTCAGGGTGAAGCCCAGAAAAAACTGGACGTCTATGCCAATGATAAGTTCAAAGCAGCACTGGAAGCCCGAGGCCAGGTCTGTGGTGTCGCAAGTGAAGAAGAAGATGAACTGGTTGTCTTCAACAAAGAACTGAACCGTGAAGCGAAGTACGTTGTTTTAATGGACCCACTGGATGGTTCTTCGAACATTGACGTAAACGTTTCCGTCGGCACGATCTTCTCCATTTACCGTCGCGTTTCCCCTGTGGGCGGCCCGGCGACCATGGAAGATTTCCTGCAGCCGGGTGACATGCAGGTGGCTGCCGGTTACATCATTTATGGTTCTTCAACCATGCTGGTGTACACCACGGGCCGCGGCGTGCATGGCTTTACCTATGACCCGTCTCTGGGTGTGTTCTGCCTGTCTCACGAAAATATGACCATCCCTGAAGACGGCCGTATTTACTCGATCAACGAAGGCAACTATATCCGTTTCCCTCAGGGTGTGAAAAAGTACATCAAGTACTGCCAGGAAAATGTGCCGGAAGATGACCGTCCGTATACTTCACGGTATATCGGCTCACTGGTGGCAGATTTCCACCGTAACCTGCTGAAAGGCGGTATTTATCTGTACCCAAGCACAGCCACACATCCAAACGGTAAGCTGCGCCTGCTGTATGAATGCAACCCAATGGCCTTCCTGATTGAACAGGCGGGCGGTGAAGCCTCAGACGGTGTAAACCGTATTATGGCGCTGAAACCGACCGAACTGCACCAGCGCGTGCCTTTCTTTGTCGGTTCCACCAAAATGGTTCGCAAAGTGGAAAGCTTCCTGAAAGAATTTCCGGACGCTGAATAACCTTTCCAATGCCCGGCTTTCTGCCGGGCATTTCATCTCGTTCTCGCCTCTCCATCTGGACAGTCTGTGTCTTTGAAGCTGTTTTTTTTACAGCGACTCGTTATAATTCCCGGCGACAAAATCATCTGAAACAATGAAGGAATCTATCATGAGCCTGAACAACGTCCCTGCAGGTAAAGAACTGCCAGAAGACATCTACGTTGTCATCGAGATCCCTGCGAACGCGGATCCAATCAAATACGAAGTTGATAAAGACTCTGGCGCACTGTTTGTAGACCGTTTCATGTCTGCACCAATGTTCTACCCATGCAACTACGGTTACGTAAACAACACCCTGTCTCTGGACGGTGACCCGGTTGACGTTCTGGTTCCGACCCCTTACCCGCTGCAGCCAGGTTCAGTGATTCGCTGCCGCCCTGTTGGCGTGCTGAAAATGACTGACGAATCTGGTGAAGATGCAAAAGTTGTTGCTGTTCCGCACAGCAAACTGAGCAAAGAATATGATCACATCAAAGATGTGAACGATCTGCCTGAGCTGCTGAAATCTCAGATCACACACTTCTTCGAGCGTTACAAAGAGCTGGAATCCGGTAAGTGGGTGAAAGTTGACGGTTGGGCAGACGTTGAAGCTGCGAAAGCTGAAATTCTGGAATCTTTCAAACGCGCTCAGGAAAAATAATACCTATCAAAGTAAGTCAGTGATCAGAAATAGCGTCGGAAAAATGTTTGAGAACAAGGCGGATTTTTTAGATAAGTAGTTATTCTACAATTAAAAAATCTAACGCAGTTATCGGGCATTTGAACAAGCTAGGATGACCAATGATTTACTGCGATTGGTATAATCCTGCTTCGTGAATGAAGACCCCTAAAAAACGCTCCCGAGGGAGCGTTTTTGTTTCTCAGCGACAGTGACCAGAAGGTGCTGGCGCACGGTCTCGCCAGCGTACCCAGTCTCCCTCCGGGATCCGTAGTGCCTGTCCCAATGGCTGCAGGTACAGATAAATCCAGGCTTCTCCATATGGGGTCATCACCTGCTCCCGGCAATATTCCTCTCCAAGCCCTTCCAAAATGTCCAGTGCCCGGAATGTCTCAGCTTCCACGGCAAAGACTTCACCCAACACACTGGTCTCAGTTGCCACTTGCCTGAGAGCCGCCGGATAGGGGCCCAGATCATAGATCGCAAACCCAGGCAAACGGCACGCCCCGCGAAAGATCGCCCCCTTCATCCAGTGATGATTCGACTGATCGCGCCGCAAACTGCCATATACAAAAACCAGTGTGTGCACCTGAGCAACTTCCTCTTAGTTAAATTCGAACTGGTAGAGTAAATCCACGGCACTATCGAGGCCGGACACCGCTTCCAGATACAGATCCTTCATCAGTTTATAGCGAATCGTAAACTCACCGATTGGGTTAAAGATACCCACGCCATATTTCACCTGCAACCCGGGATAGACATATCCACTGATGGTGACCTGAGAATCATCCCCGGCACCGGCGGTATCCAACGTCAGATCCTGCACGCCGAAGGCTTCCCCGACACTCCCCACCATCTGGCTGCTGCGCGCAAGTCCCATACTGATCAGCGCCGTCGTCATCGCACCGCCGCCTTCAGGCGACTCACTGTCCAGATCCCGGCCGCGCAGTACATAGGACAGGGCATTTTGCTGTGGCATCGCCGGACTTGAGAAAATATCCACCCGAGGCTCGTCCGCTGGTCCCGTCACCCGGATCCCGGCAGTCACATCATCTTCAATATTGTTCGGATTCCGAATCGCTTCCACAGACAGATAAGGCTGATCCGCCGGACCATTAAAGGTAATTTCCCCTTTCCGGATCACCAGTTCCTGACCGAAAGCACGGTAGGTGCCGTCATCAACCCGGATTTCCCCGTAAACCAGCGGCGCTTTATCTTTCTGGTTCACCTTCAGATTCCCCGACAGTCCGGCATCCAGACCGAAAGCCGACAGGCGGACATCAGGACCAATCCGGACCATGACATCAGTTTTGATGGCAAATGGCACTTTCGCTTCGGTTTCAATCGGTTTGAGATCATCCGTCAGCAGAATTTCATCATCAGACACCTGTACTGCCGACTCAGGTAAACGATCCACCGTGATTCGCCCCCACGGAATCGCGACGGTCCCGGTGATTTCAGCCTGTTGCGGTGCTGCACTGATTTGCAGATCCGGGGAGACTTTCATCGCGAGCATCGGAGGAACGTTCACCTCAAGTTCTCGTCCGTTCACCCGCAAATTCGTGCTCCAGTTCGCCAGGTCAGCCCAATTTGCATCCCCTTGCAGGAGCAATTGTCCGTCTGGTGTATCCAGTTCGCCTCGTAACTGAGCCGTGTACCCGCTAAAGTTCGCCACAATTTCTCCCCGCTCCAGATCCAGAGGCACTTTACGCCCAATGGCTTTGAGCTGAGAGACTTTCAATATCCCCTGCACCCGAGGCTGCATCACCGGTCCGGAGAGCGTCAGATTCGTATCCACCTGACCGGCAAAGGTGTCATAATCCGCCACCAGCGGCTGCAGGAAATCCAGCCGGAAAGCATCCAGTTTTACATTGGCATTGATTTGCTGCTCACCACTCAGCTGAGAAATCCGGGCCTGACCCGATAAATCGCCATTGTCTGTCACGGCCACCAGCCAGTCGGCATTGAGCATATCATTGCGCATCTCCGCATTCAGTGTGATCTGATCCCACCCCAGCGTCATCGCGGGTGTATCTGCCGCATCCTGCTGCTTCACACTGCCCGAAGGTAAACGAATCTGCGCTTGAAGCACTGGCGGCTGATTCGGTGACCAGCCCGCATTCACGGTGGCATTTAACTCCCCATCCAGTTTCAGCTCCGGCGGCAGAAAAGGCTGCAGGATCGAAAAACCAAACTGATTGATCGCCAGCGCCGCCTGCCCACTCGCGCCGGCATCGAGCGGCTGGCTGAGACAAACCGCTGCATCCTGCTGCCGCCAGCAATGAGCTGCAACCGAAACGCTTTGCTTACTGAAGCTGTAAGCAATGGCTGTTGGCTGATTGATTCGCCACGGCCCGATCGGTGTTTCCAGCTCGCCTTGCTGCAAGATCCCCTGCCAGCCTTGTGCTCTGTCGAGACTGCCGCGGACCGTCAGTGCTGTACTGACCGGCTCCCCATTCAGGTTCAGGCGAAGGGCGTGGCTGGCCTCCGTCCCCTGAAAAGTCAGATCCAGCTTTTTCAGCGTTGCTGCATCCTGATACTTACCTTCTTCGGCAATCAGTCGGATGTCTGCATTCAGCGCAGGCAGCGGCGTGATCTGCCCTTTCAGGCTCAGACTTTTGAGCTGTGCCAGATCCGCCCAACCTAACGCCTGCCCGGTCAGATTCACTGCTACGGTCGGCTCGGCCATTTTGCCGCTCAGCTTCAGATCACCATTCACCCGGCCACGCAGTCCAGGCACAGACTGGGCCAGATTCGGCGCTTTGATGATGGCAGACAGATCCCAGGTTTCTTTCAGGCTGCCGTTCGCTGTCAGCGAATTCGGACCATGTGACAAGGATAGCCCCTGCGTGACCAGCGTCAGCGCCCCCTGACCCGTGCGATCCTCGGCATCCACCTGGCCTGTCAGGTTAAACGGCTGGCCAATCACTTCACCATCAATATTCAGCTCTGGCACCTGCACAGACCATCCCCCCTGCGATGTCAGGCCGCCGGTCGTGCGAACCCGGCCACTGAGCCGCCCTTCCGCTTCCGGCCACTGCAAACCCGGCTGAATATCAGTCAGATTTAATTCTCCCTGCCAGTTCACTAATTTGGCCCAGTCGGCTTTTGCATTGCCCGAGATCTGACCGCCAAGGGTATTGAGTGTGAATACATCCAGGCTGACATCCGTCAGGGAGCCTTTCCCTTTCAGGTTTGCATCCACTGCTGGCATCGGCTCACCATCGGCTTTCGTGCGCGCCTCGAAGCTGAAGCCGTCTAAACTGCCTTTTGCGTTGATGGCCGTTGATTTGGCGACAAAGTCCGGTTTATCCGTCAGCGGCCACTGTAAGTGTTCACTAACTAACTTGAAATCGAAAGGTAAATCCGGGTCGAGCGGGGACAGTTTGCCCTGAAGTGCCGCATCCAGACGCCCGGTCAAAGCCAGATCCAGCCCCAGATGTGCCAGTGTTCCCTTGGCATCCAGCGCCAGGTGATGGCCCTGAACAGGCGCCATCGCGATGTCAGACTTCGCCTTCAGAGTGAGCGGGTACTCACCTTTCAGCGTTACCTCACCTGATGCATCCAGACTGGCTTGAGGAACATCCAGCCACAAACGGGTCAGTGTCACCTGACTGTCCTGCGCTTCGGCCACCAGCTCCAGCTGGTTCACCTGTTGCGGTGTTTTACCTTCCAGCAGAAAATCTTTGACAGTAAAACGCTCTACCGTCACTTTCAGTGGCAGCACCACTTCCGGGAGCACGATGGCTTCACGTTTGTTCTCCGTATAAGCCTCTGCAACATCTTCGGCCTGTTCCTGCGTCTGCTCCTGAATCTCCTGTTCTGCCGGAGGGGCCAGATTCAGCACAATCTCTTCCCAGTCGGTGGGCTTGAGTGTGAGATGACTGCCGGTCATGGTTGCTGCAGAGCTGAAGCGTTTCCAGCGCACCTGATTGCCCAAAATATTAAGATCAATATCATTGAGCGTCAGCCGGTCCAGACTGACAGGTATGGGCAGAGCAATTTCTGTCAGCGGCTCGGAGGGCGTTTCTTCCTCTTCTGATGGCGGCGGGAGCTCTGCCATGGTGAATTTCAGACCATTCAGACTCAGTTCCCGGATACATAAAGCCGGCACGGGTAAGCAATCGTCATTGATATTCAGGGTCACCGCCTCTGAACTCAGCGACATCAGATCATCTTTGTACCGGACACCGCTGAGTGTGAAGCCTTTCAATAATGCGCCGGAGCTGTCTTTTACCGACAACGCAGGCACAAACTTTTGCGCTCCCCATAACACAATCTGAACCCCTGCATGCGAGTAAAGGAATGCCCACAACAACAGTGTCAGTAGCAGCAGCAAAGTCAGCAAGCCCACGGCCAGTCTTTTCAGCCAAATCATAATTCAGGCCCCAGAACAAAGTGGAGTTGGAAACGATCGTCCGGTTTGTCGAGCCCCCAGGCGAAATCCAGCCGGATCGGCCCGACAGGGGATGCCCAACGAATCCCGACGCCTGAACCCGCCTGCCAGTCCGGGGTATCGTTCCAGGAAGAGCCGTAATCGTAGAACACAGCCCCCCACCAGTTCCCGGTCAGCCGATACTGGTACTCCAGACTGGACGCAAGCATATACTCGCCCCCCACCTGCTGGCCTTCGCTGTCACGTGGCGAGATCGACTCATAGCTGTATCCACGCAGGCTGTTGTCCCCACCGATGAAAAAACGCATGGAGGGAGGAATATCTTCCAGTCGTTCAGCCCAGACCGCCCCGGCATCCAGACGGGCCAGACCGCGATGATTCTCGCCATAGGAGCGAATCCAGGCACTACGCCCGCGCAATTTCGCCAGCCGGGTATCTGATCCCAGCGCAGGATCGGAGTATTCCAGTTTCAGCAACTGCTTATCGCCCCAGGTTGGCCAGCTGCCGCCCCGCAATCGGGTCCGGTCTACGCCAATCCCCGGAATCACCATAAAAGTAGAACCTTCTTCAAAGGCCCCCTGGCTGTAGTCTTCATAAAGTAAACGAACCGAGGCGACACCATCCCAGGCATCATCCAGATTCCAGTGCCGCTCCACCCCGAAATGGTACTCGGTACTGGTGGTGCTGTGATTATCCACATACCGGATAGCGCCCAGGATCTGATAATAATCTTCCAGAACATTCTCAAGCGGGATCTTATAGATGGCTTCGACTTTGGGTTGAACCGTTGAAATTTCTGTCCGGACATCCAGGCTATGACCTGCACTGTTAATCCAGGGTTTGCGCCAGTTGAATTTCAGACGCAGGCCGACATCGGTCGAGTAGCCGATACCGGTTTCAATTTTATTTTTCACTTCAGGCCTGAGATTGACGCGAATAGGAACAATTTCATCCTGCAGATCATCCACATCACCGCCGACAAAGATTGAGGAGAACCAACCCACCTGCGATAAACGCTGGTTATACTCGCCCACTTCAGACACCAAATAGTAATCCCCTTCTTCAAAAGGAGAGAGTGAACGAACTTTACGGTCAATAATCTGGCTGCCCTGAATATCAATCTCACCGTATTTGTAACGTTTTCCGGAATCAAACGCGATCTCAATGAACGCCTCATTCCGGCCCGGAGCCACCTCCAGGCGACTGACTTTCATCTCGGCATCAAAGTAGCCTTTTCGCAGTGCCAGGCTTTCCAGCGACGACTTAAAAGCATCATACTTCCCATGATTCAGGGTCCGGCCGAGCTCTAAGTCGCTGTCGCGCTTCAGCACAAAGAAATCCAGATCGTCTTCAGCAGCGCCCGTAATCCGGATATCGCTGCGGGCAATTTTTGTCTTCGGACCGGCGTCGACATTCACGGTCAATGTACTGTCATCGCCGTCTTCTTCGACACTATAGGTAAATACAGGCTGATATCGCCCCAGCGCTTTCAGCGCGGTGCGCATTTCCGTTTCCAGCTGATTTCTGAACCGCAGCGAAGTGCTGTAATCACTTTTTGGAATGGCAGCAACGTAGATGTTGACGTTTTTCTTCAAACTGCCACTCAATCCGTTGATTTGAATGTCCATCTCAGCCCAAACGGGCACTGGTACCACAAAAACAGCAACTGTCCAGAAACAGCGCCGAAACAATTTCATCATTCTTTTATGTTCTTCACTGATTGAGTCTTATTAGATAGCGCGCATACTTTATTCTGACAACTGCCGGGCAAACTGCCAACCTTTTGACCGCAAAAGAAGATCTTTTCAAAAAGCCGGTCTGTTATTGATATACAGGCTGTATCTCTATTGATTGTCAGCCGTGAATCCTCTACTTTTTGCCTTATTCGACGAGACATTAGGAAAACTGCACCATGGATAAACAGCAGATGATCACTGCAGAGTCGGCTTTACCGGGTCGTTCTGCGCAATTCATTCCATCCGAACCGCATGCCATTTTCGGCCAGCCACTGAACGCTCCGGTGCCGGCTGGTATGGAAGAAGTCATTCTGGGAATGGGATGTTTCTGGGGCGCCGAGCGTCTCCTCTGGCGTCAGCCCGGTGTCATCAATACCGCCGTCGGTTACAGTGGTGGATTTACACCGAATCCGACATACCAGGAAGTGTGTTCCGGTCAAACCGGCCACACTGAAGTTGTACGGGTTGTCTTCGACCCTGCTCAGATCTCTGTGGAACAATTGCTTGCCCAATTTTGGGAAAATCATGATCCAACACAGGGCATGCGACAAGGGAATGACATCGGAACGCAATACCGTTCAGTCATCTATACCACCAGCGATGCACAGCAGGGACTGGCAGAAAACAGCAAAGAAAGGTATCAGTCTGCAATGCGTGCCGATCAGCGTACCGCTGTGATTACGACAGACATTCAACCCGCTCCGGCATTCTATTTTGCTGAAGATTATCACCAGCAGTATCTGGAAAAAAATCCTCAGGGATATTGCGGCTTAGGGGGCACTGGCGTGTGTCTGCCGCCACAGTAGACCACCCAATCGCGCCAGCATGATTCCTATGCTGGCGCCTTTTCTGATGGTAGCCCTGTTAAAAGCTGTAACTGGCCGCCGTCATCAGTTGGATTTCTTTATTGACCTCAGATAAGACATTCAGTGCCTTGATATCCTGTGTCACTGGCGGCAGCAATCGCCCGCCATCAAATTCAAATGCGCCGATACCCACGATGAACAAGCGGCCACGGAAGTAGTTCTTCACATAACGTGCAATCTGGTTCGGACGATATTGTTTAAAGATTTTCAGCATAATATCCCTCAACTCACTGAACCTCTGACCCTTAGTAGACAGGAAAGTTGCTTTCTCGTTGTCAATAATATGCAAAAGGCTTGCCATCATTATTTTGCTTCAACTTGTGCAAGCGCTTCCTTAACAACGCCCAACTGTAGGACAAAAAAGTTCAGGTTGCGTATCCAATTTTCAAGAAATCACAAATCCTTCATCAGACCGGGGAAAACAGTGATTCACTTCAAGGTTAATGAACTGGTTCTACCAGTGAATAAAAACTCAACTATGATAAGTCAGCACAACCCTCAAGAAGGAAAAAACGAATGAACATGAAGTCATCTTTGATTGCACTCTGTACCCTTTTACCCGCCATGGCTTTTCAGACCAGCGCCCATAACCTGACCCTTGGACAACCGCTGCCGAGCACCAGCGTGTCCGATAAAGGTGAGTTGATCCTGCAAGGAGACAATATCGTGTATCAGACCTGGCAAAGCAGCCAGCTGACCGGTAAGGTCCGCGTGATCCAGGCCATTGCCGGACGCAGTTCAGCCAAAGAGCTCAATGCATCCTTGATTGAAGCGATCAAAGCGGCCAACTTGCCTCAGGATCAGTACCAGACCACCACCATCATTAACCAGGATGATGCCATCTGGGGCACGGGGGGCTTTGTGAAATCCTCTGCAGAAGACAGCAAAAAAGAATTTGCCTGGTCTTCCATCGTGCTTGATGCCAAAGGACAAGTACGTTCTCGCTGGGAACTGAAAGAAGAAAGCTCTGCAATCATCGTGCTGGATCAGTCCGGCAAAGTGGTTTTTGTCAAAGACGGGCAACTGAATCAGAGCGAAATCCAGCAAGCCATGTCAAAAATTCAGGCTCTGCTTTAATCAATCGGGCTTCCCGGAAAGGATGTAATGATATATCATTACATCCTTTATTTTTCTGAGGCAGGGATTGAAGGTGCGTAACCCGCTCAACCAGAGATGGCAAACAAGGCTTCTGACCTTGGTCTTCAGCCTGTTCATTCTGGCATCCCCCCTTCAGGTGCTTCACACACTCGATGCACTGACTCAGCCGCACCATGCAGAGCAAGACTGTCCCTGCCATCATATTGTTTCCGGCGATGTACCTCCGGCCCGATTGAACCTGCCATTATTCAACACAGCTTCCATCGAAGTATTTCACGTTGTTCAACGGTTTTCCGACTGGCTCATCGCACGTTCGGCTGCCCGGGATCCACCCGAGTTCTCCCTATAATCACCCTCTATTTCTTCACATTTTTATTTTTTTGGGAGTTACACATGCCAACTCAACATTTCCGCGCTGCCACCTGGCTGCTGGTTTCTGCTGCAACCTGCGCCGCCCCGGCCTGGGCCTATACCCAACATGAAGCACACGTTCATGGACAAGTTGAACTGAATATGGCGCAGGATGGCGACGATCTGCTCCTTGAGATCACCGCACCCGCTGCAGATGTTATCGGATTTGAGCATCCACCAGAGACAGATGCAGAACAAAAAGTGCTGAAAGATGCCATTCTGAAACTAAATCACCCTGCAAATCTGCTCATTCTGAATACCGCAGCGGGCTGTCAGCTCCATGAACACCAGGTTTCACATACTCTTTCAGAACACACTGAAAACCATGAGCATGAAGCGCACAGCGATCATGATGAACACGATCATGATCATCACGCGCATGAGCACCATGACCATGACGACCACGATCATGATAAGCACGCGCATGAGCACCATGACCATGACGACCACGATCAACATGAGCATGCTGAACACGGCGAATTCAGTCTCCAGTACACCTATCACTGCGATAACATCGACAAGCTCAACACACTAACGCTGAAATGGTTCTCTCATTTCCCGGCTACAGAGAAAATTCAATTACAAGCCATCACTGACAAAGGCCAGCAAGCAGCAACGCTGACTGCCAGTCAGGCAGAATTTCGTTTCTAAGCCAGAATCTGCACACACAAGGGAGCTCGGCTCCCTTTTTTGGGGAGCACCATGACAATCATGCAACTCGATCAGGTCCGTTTTCGCTGGCCGGATCAGTCCGATGACCTCATCAGCATCACATCATTCTCCTTGTCTCAGGGCGAAAAGGTCTTCCTGCAAGGACCAAGCGGCAGTGGAAAATCGACCTTACTCAGTCTGATGGCTGGTATTCACCAGCCCATACAAGGGGATATCCGGCTGTTAGGTGAATCATTCAGCTCTTTATCTGCATCTCAACGGGATCGACGCCGGGCCGACCACATTGGCTATATCTTTCAGCAGTTCAATCTGCTGCCTTACCTTTCCGTGATAGACAATGTACTGCTGCCCTGCCACTTTTCACCGCTCCGAAAGCAGAAAACAACCGCTCCCGAACAAGAAGCAAAGCGGCTTCTCAAGTCACTACAGTTGCCCGATTCCTGCCTGTCCCGTCAGGTGACTCAGCTCAGTATCGGGCAGCAACAGCGAGTCGCAGCCGCACGGGCTCTGATTGGCCGTCCGGCTTTACTGATCGCGGATGAACCCACCTCTGCGCTGGATCACGACAATCGTAATCATTTTATCCATTTGCTGATGGACGAATGTGAACAGGCCGGAGCCAGCCTGCTTTTCGTCAGTCATGATCCAACCCTGACTCAAGGATTTGATCGCATTCTGAACCTTCAAGAACTCAACCACAGGCAGGGAGAGGATGGATGAAAGCTTTGATTATGCTCGCCTGGCAAAGCCTGCGGAACAGAAAAACCACAGCCATCCTGACAGTGCTGACCATCGCGATTTCAACAACGTTGCTGCTGGGCGTTGAAAAAGTACGGACGCAAGCCAAAGCCAGTTTCGCACACACGATTTCCGGAACCGATCTCATCGTGGGTGCCCGCTCTGGTCAGGTCAATCTGCTGCTGTACTCCGTTTTTCGCATCGGCAATGCCACCAATAACATTGATTGGCAGAGTTTCCAGGCCTTAAAGGCACACAAATCGGTTCAATGGGCGATCCCAATCTCTCTCGGAGATTCACACCGTGGGTTTCGGGTCATTGGCACCAATGAAGATTACTTCCGGCATTACCAGTATGGTCAAAAGCAGCATCTGGCCTTCAAACAAGGAAAAAGCTTTCAGTCCCTGTTCGAAACAGTGATCGGTGCAGAAGTCGCCCGAAAGCTCGGGTATCAACTTGGCGATCAAATCATTATTGCTCATGGCATCAGTGATAAGCGCTTCACCCGCCACGATAATCTGCCCTTTACCATCACAGGTATTCTGGCCCCAACGGGTACCCCAGTGGATCGCAGTGTTCATGTCTCCTTAGCGGCCATTGAAGCCATTCATGTGGGCTGGGAATCCGGTGCCAATCTAGGACACACCCCAGATGCGACGCACCTGAGTCAGCAAACCTTTGCGCCCAAACAGATCACCGCCGCACTGCTGGGTTTGAATTCAAAAATTCAGACCTTTGCCTTACAGCGTTACATCAACACCTATCCTGATGAGCCATTAAGCGCCATCATGCCCGGAGTCGCTCTGCATGAACTATGGGGTATGATGTCTGTGGCAGAACAGGCACTGATGGTCGTCTCAGTGTTTGTTGTGATTGCCGGCTTGCTGGGCATGTTATCCAGCCTATTGACCAGCCTGAATGAAAGGCGCAGAGAAATGGCAATTTTGCGCGCAACTGGCGCGCGCCCGGGGTGGATCGCAGGTCTTCTCTTTGTTGAAACCACTGCACTCACTCTGGCAGGCATTCTGGTGGGGATGCTCACACTTTATGGTGGCCTATTTCTGAGTCACAATTGGCTGTTGGATACATTTGGGCTCTATCTGCCAGTTCAGGCCCCCAGTGCTTATGAATGGATGCTGATGGGGATGATTTTAATTGCCGGGATGTTCACCAGTCTGATCCCGGCACTACGTGCGTACAGGCTATCTCTCGCCGATGGTATGACGATTCGAATTTAAGGAAAAATGATGAAGATTATTCTCATTCTGCTGTGTTGCTGGCTGCCCTTCGTAGCCAGCGCAAAAGAAACACTAACGCTGGACTGGATTGATCTGATCCCGGAAAAAGAGCGCCAGCAATACAATCAACAAGGGATGCCTTTCATGAATCATGAAGGCAATCAGGTCGCTTTGCAAAAGCGCATAGGATCGATTCGTCCAGAGCTGGACGGCAGTGAAGTGAAAATACCCGGCTTCGTCATTCCTTTAGAAGGAGATGAAAACACAATCACCGAGTTTTTGCTGGTTCCTTACTTCGGGGCTTGTATTCATGTACCGCCACCGCCACCCAATCAGATTGTTTACGTGAAGTTTCCGAAAGGCGCTCCTGTACAGCAACTCTGGGATGTTGTCTATGTTGTTGGAAAATTGAAGGTGCAGACAGTTGAGCATGATTTGGCCGAAACAGGCTACATGCTTCTGGGTACAGAAATTGAAGAATACGACGATGCAGGCTAACTAAAGTAATGACTGGCTTACTTTACACATGGGACGCAAGGTAAGCCAGAATCACCACATAACCAAGCAGCAACAAAATATCTGTAATACGCTTTGTAAACTTTTTCGTCATCAACCCCTCCTTGATAGCACAGCTTCATCACACCGGGCGATTAACAAATTTAACCATTAATTAACAGAAAAGTCACGCCTCTTGCTAAAGATTCCAATCGAATGTAAAAACGATAGGTATCGTAGCTTGGAGTGATATTCAAATGGGCACTGAAAGTCAGGTCAATCCACAACCTGTAGAGGTCGTGTCGGCCACTGAAAAAAAGAGCAGCACTAAAAACACGGTCAAAAGCAGCCGTTTTCGCATTCAGTCTCTCGCTCGTCACCATGCCGTTGGTGCCCAGATCGATGACGATCATGACAAAACGCTTCAGGAACGAACCGAAAACCGACAGCAAAAACAACTGCAACGCCAGCAGCAAAATCTGGAACGCATCTTTAAACTAGGGTACGAGAGTTGCCTAGATGAAACTGCCGGGGAACCGGATCCAGACTGGATGCATCACTTCATTGCCATCACACAAGATATATACAGCCCTCCCATGCAAAAACTCTGGAGCCGTATTCTGCGCCAGGAAGTCATTTCTCCGGGCTCCATCTCTTTAAAGGCCATGACCACGCTCAAGCAAATGACCCAGCGAGATGCACAGCTTTTTCGCCGTGCCTGTATGCTGAGTTGCCATTTCGGGCAAGATAACAGTAAAAAGCTACTCACTGGGGTTAAATTCAAAACTGGCCTATTTCGCCAGCTAAAACAGCCTTCTATCGACAAGCTCAACCTTGGCTACTTCAGTCTTCCGTACTCACATCTGTTAGAGTTGATGGAATTAGGATTGATCCTGAATACTGAATTGGAGTCCGGCCAGCTTCAACGGGACCTGGCACTTCACTTCTATTATCAGGGCAGTCAATACCAGCTGCAGCCAACCAAGTACGGTCTCAGCCTGCTTTATTATCGCCTTTCCCCTGTCGGCCAGGAAATCGCGCAACTGCTCGGCAACCAACGCCATGACGAATACAAAACCAGCTTGATTGAGTTACTCAATAAACATTTCATTGTCACTCATGACAGCGCTGATGCCGATTACATTGTATAGAACACAGGTTCACGTCAGTCGGTCTCTTTCCGAGATTCGGATACTTCAAAAGTCAGGAGAAATGAACCACTTCTGACTTCAATCGTTTTCTGCTGGGGAGCTAGCAATAGAAAAGCAAAGATTGGTGGCATGTTGTCCCCCGAACTCTGTAAATTCACTTCTTATCTGGGTAATCACATGAAGGAACCAACATGAACGGCCTAGCCTGCTTCCTCCTAACATCTGAGCATTTTGAAACCTCTGATCGTTCCCCTACATCACAACCATCAACGACTCAATAAGCCACGAAGCAAGCTCAATCTTCGAATATCTATCTTCAGGCGTCTGGTAGTCTTCAACTCGGTAGGCTGTATCAAGAGCGGAGGAAAGCACCTGAGCAGCCACTCTGCGGTCCTTTTTCAACGCTTACATGGACCTTTCGGCGGATATACCCAGTCCAGTATTTCTCAGATACAGCAAGCAGTTGAAGTAATATTCAACAAGATATCGATGAGCCGTATGCCAGCCCACGGCTACAATGCGCAGTACTTTTCAGAAGTCCTGATATGAAAAAAGCCCCAATCTTTCGACGGGGACGCCTAGTCTGAGGCTTCTAAGAAGTGGCGGACGGCTGAGGTCGCACACGATCGGGACTCGAACCCGCGCCCCCTTGCGTGACAGGCCGGTATTCTAACCAACTGAACTACCGCTCCGAAACTGGTTCTTTTCAATGTGTTCGTCGTTATTCTGCATTCTTCACTCAGTCACATACTTGATGTGCTCCTTCGTTGATCTTTTGAATGCCTCGTTCACATCGAAAATTCCTGCATTTCCCAGGAAAATAACGTTTCAACAAAGTCTTACGTTTCACTGCTTTGTTTCGGTCATCTTGCGTGATGCGATGCAGATATCGAACTGAGACGCGCAGCGTACTGGAGTACGTGAGCATCGCAAGACACGCCTTCGTTCAATGCGCAGGCGGCTTTGTCAGCCTTGATTCTTCCTGCGCTACCAAGTGGGTAGCTCTTTTCAGAAATTCTGATATGAAAAAAGCCCCAGTCTTTCGACTGGGGCTTCTAAGAAGTGGCGGAGCGGACGGGACTCGAACCCGCGACCCCCGGCGTGACAGGCCGGTATTCTAACCAACTGAACTACCGCTC